>PATE01000055.1 GCA_002712305.1 Gemmatimonadota bacterium
AGTCGACGCACCAGGCGACGGCCTGTGTAGCCACTGCCACCCGTGATCAGAAGAGGGCCCCCCATCTTCACCAACCGCGAATCCACCGACGTATGGATCCGGCGTGACGATCACGACGCTGTTGGGTGATTCGCCGCCACCGCCATACCCGCGGAAAGCGCACTAGCAGTTCCACAGGGGTCTGCAGAAGAGCCGGGAAGCGTAAGGGCTGGCGGAACAACAGATACGGCCATAGTGCACATTCGCCCAGGGCCATGGCCAGCAGCAAGCGCAAACCGTCGAATCCTCGTGCGTTTTTCAGGAGCGTGAGATATCGATTGCGCAGGGCCTGTCGCTGAAAGAACGAAGGTTTGTCAAAGAAGCGGAGCGCTCCGTTCAGAGAACCGGAGCCGACGTGGTGGGCCCTGGCCGCAGGCACATAGAGAGAGTCCCACCCCATCAGATGCAATCGCCACGCCAGATCGATGTCCTCGCCATAACTGAAGTAACACTCGTCGTAGACCTGGCCATCGATCTTGGCATTCTCCAGAGCATCTCGACGGTAGAGGGCTGCGGCCCCTGTGACACCAAAAACCTCTGCCTGGTCTTCGAGAGCATCGGTAGGTTTCATCCGCATCAACCGACCCAGCCCAAAGCCACCGCCGATGGTGAGACCCGTTGCCTGCTCATCGAACTGTCCCGTGGCAGCAGCGCATCGTGGATTCGCCTCCATGGCAACCAGGCAAGAACTGAGAAATTCCGGGTCCAGATACGCGTCCGTGTTCAATGTCAGAACGTACGGCGCACGGGTTGCGTCGATGGCAAGATTGTATCCCCTGCAATACCCCTCGTTGTGGGGACGCCGGATCAGCGTGACGTCGGGTTGGTTGGCAAGCCACTCATTTGAACCGTCCGTCGAGCCATTGTCGACCACGACGATCTGCTGAAGAGGGTGGGTCTGAGCGCGCAGTGCCGTCAGGCATCGCTCCAGGTATGGCGCGCCATTCCAGTTGGCCAACGCGGCGGCAACTGGTGGGCGGCCCACTTCCGTCACCGCTGACTAACCTTCGCCCGTTTCTGCCTTGGTCACCGCCCAGGCCGAGATCTCAGCTTGAAGTCGACTGTATTCCTCCAACACAGCCGTCTGTCTGCTCCGCTCCAGACGGGCCAGCGTCTGCAGATAACGCTGTTTTGCCGTAAAGAATTGCGCATCGGCCTCTTCGGCCTTGCCGGACTTGACGGCCAATTGTGCCTGTCGCCACGCCGCTCTGCCCATCTGCCACAGATTGTAGCGCTGGATCTTGTTCGCTTCTCGCAGAACGGTGATGGCCGCACCGGTCTTGCTTCGCTGAAAGACCATCGCAAGAACATCGAAGCCAAGATCGGCGTATTTCTGCTGTCGACCTCGGTACGTCGTTTCCGCCAGCGCCGCGTCGATATAGATCTTCCCCAGGGAGAGAAGTCGTTCGTTGAGCATGGAGTTCCATCGGCCGATGGCTACCGTGGCCGGCGCTGAACTCGAGGCGGACTGGCTGTAGCGTTCTCTGGCTTCTTTGGTCTTGCGCTTGACGAAGCTAAATCCTTCTACGAGGGCCACTTCGTGTAAGCGAATCCGCTCCTCCCGAAACTGCCCGGGATCCTCTCCTGCGGCCTCGGCCAACTCGGCCTGCAGATCGAGCCCATTGAGGGCTTCGATGAGATAGGATGACTTGATCTCGTCCGGTATCACCGCCTCCTTTTCAGCCGCCTCTACGATCGAAGCATCTGAAATCACAGGGTCACCCGCCGCCAACAGAAGTTCGGCGACACTCTTCTTGAGACCTCGTTTGCGGGACAATTCGTCATCGACGGATGCGGACCAGCCGCGATACACAGCCAGAGCCAGAAGATTCGGTACGCGGTGCTTGAGTCGATCAGCATCCGGCACCTGCGTGTGAATGAACTGGCGGGCCTCATGGATGTAGACATGGGGAATACGCGAGAGCACCTCGACCTCTTTCAGAGCAGGCGTCACGTTCGTGACGCGGGTGTTCGGCTCTTCGTAGACGGCCTCGTATCGGCGTCCTTTCTCCAGAATTTCCTTCCAATATGCCTCCAGATCTTCTTCTGTCTGCACATACAGGCACATTCGCTCAAGCCAGGCCTCCGTGATGTCAGGCTGAGTCTGTGAGACCTGCTCATAGAGAATTCGGCGACTTTCCTCATCGTCCTGCTTCTGCCGCTCGCGTGCGACCAGTCTCTTTTGTTCAGCGATTCCTTCAGCAGTCGGTTCGTCGGGCTCAGATGAGAGGGTGTCGACGGGCGGCGGCGGTTGCAGAACCATGGAGACGCCACCAGCGATAGCAGCGACGACGAATACGATGCCGATGTAGAGCGGAAGTGTTTTCACGGGCGGTCAGATTTCAGTCGAGATTCGAGACCGGATATAGCGGCGGGGGTGGAACCCGATGGAGGGCCTGAGGCAGGGCTCGGGACGGGACCTGACTCGACGTATCTGTTGATTTCAATGTAAGTTACAACCATCTGATACACCACCAGGACCTCCACGGGGAGGGCGGATTTCGGTGCTGACACTTCAGGATCACGCACACATTCACCTGATCGCTGCCTGTGGCACGGCGATGGGATCGTTGGCCGGACTGCTTCGTGGCCGGGGATGCCGGGTCACTGGGTCTGATACGGCGATCTATCCTCCCATGAGTCAATTCCTCGACGCGGAAGGGATCGAGATCGCCGAGGGTTTCGATCCGGCGAATCTGAGCCCTTGCCCTGATCTTGTCATCGTAGGGAACGCCGTGTCACGCGGGAATCCTGAGTTGGAAGCCGTTCTCGAGCAGGGGATCCCCTATACATCGCTGCCTGAAGCGCTGCGTGACCTGTTTCTTCATGGTCGACTTCCCATCGTCATCACGGGCACGCACGGGAAGACGACAACGACGGCGATGACCTGCTGGCTTCTGGAACAGTCCGGAAAGAAGCCATCCTATCTGGTTGCGGGGCTCCCGCGAGATCTTCCACGGCCCTATCGTCTCGATTCGGGGCCGCACTTCGTTCTGGAAGGCGACGAATACGATTCAGCGTACTTCGCCAAGTTCGCCAAGTTCCTGTTCTATCGTCCACAGCTGCTCGTGATCAACAACATCGAGTTCGATCATGCCGACATCTACCGCGATCTCGACGAGATTGTCCGCGCCTTTCGACAAGTGGCCAATCAGGTCCCTCGCAACGGATTGATCTGCGCTTGCGGCGACGATGAGATCTCCAATCAGCTTGCCTCCGACGCTCCAGCTCCCAGTCTGAGCTTTGGCCTCGAACCGCACAACGACTGGCAGGCCCGCGACCTCGACGTGGATGAAGAGGGTCAATCGTTTGAGATCGTCGCCGAGGAGGCGAGCCTCGGGAGATGGCGTATCGGCTTGCCAGGTGCCTTCAACGTGCGCAACGCGCTAGCCGCCGTAGCCGTCTCCAGCTGGCTCGGCGTACCCGTTGACGACCTGCGCTCCAGCCTAGCCCAATTCACGGGTGTGCGCAGACGCCAAGAGGAATTGGGGGTGATCGACGGCGTGCGATTGATCGACGATTTCGCCCATCATCCAACCGCGGTGGGCCAGACGCTGGAGGGACTTCGCGCGGCTCACACCGACGGAAGACTCTGGGCCGTGTTTGAACCAGCCAGTGCGAGCAACGCTCGGCAGACCTTCGAGGACCGCTATCTTGCAGCCTTTGACCCCGCAGACGCCGTCGTGATCGCGCCGGTTCCACGACCCGAACGTGCCGGCGATGACGCGCCGTTCTCTGAATCTCGGCTGACCCAACGCCTCGCCGAGGCCGGAAAGCAAGCCTGGTTCGAACCGGATGCCGATTCGATTGCCCGTCGCCTCGTCTCAACGGTGTCCTCCGGAGACACGGTGGTCTTCATGAGCAATGGCGGATTTGGTGGCGTTCAGTCCAAAACCGTCGAGGCTCTGGCAGGTCGATGACAGCCGACATGCATCCTCTGTGCCTCGTGCGGTCCGCCGCCCTTCCACGAGGTGGGAACATCGCCCTCGTGTCTCCTTCGAGACCCGGCGACGCCGCATCGATCTCACGCACGGTCGCGTATCTGGAGAATCGCGGCTACAGCGTAGTCGTCCACCCGCAGGCGTCAGCCACTTACCATTATCTCGCCGGCCCAGATGCACGGCGTGCTGATCAGGTCATGGAGGCATTCACCGACCCGGACATTCACGCCATCATCTGTAATCGAGGTGGATATGGCTCGGGTCGCATCCTTGATCTACTGGATTACGACCATATTCGATGTCATCCGAAGCCTCTTGTCGGCTTCAGTGATTCTACGGGACTTCAGCTTGCCCTCTATGCCCGGTGCGGCCTCGTCACCTTGTCCGGAGCACTGGGCGACACCGATCTGGCCCAGGATCCCCCACCGGCCACTACGGTGACCTCCCTGTTTCACCTCCTCACCGAGTCGACGCCTCTGGGTGAGATCGCCACGCACCCGGATTCGATGTGTCTTCGCACCGGGTCGGCGACGGGCCCCTTGATTCCTGCAAATCTGGCGCTGCTGTGCAGCCTGCTCGGAACACGATTCGCTCCGGATCTGACGGATGCCATCCTGCTGGTGGAAGACGTCTGGGAGGCCCCCTACCGACTCGATCGGATGTTCACGCAGTTGCGACTTGCTGGTATCCTCGACCAGATCGCAGGCTTGGCCCTTGGGACGTTCAGACGGTGCTTTGTCCCCGAAGAGATGGAGCATGGCCCGACGCTGGAAGAGATGGTTCTCGACGCGATCGGTACTCGAGATCTTCCCGTCCTCACCGGGATTCCCTACGGCCACATGGCCAATCGAGTGGTCTTGCCCGTCGGGACAAACTGTCTGTTGAATGCCACCGAACATCGACTCACTCTCCTTGACGCGGCTGTAGACGGCTGAATCAACAGACTCCAGTCCGAGGAGGTGTCTCCGATCAGGCGCGGCTAAGTCGACTGCAGAGATTCGGCCTCCCTGCCGATAGGCAGGGGGAGGGCATATGGTATCAAGTTATATGAAGATCATGATCATTGGAGGGCTGCTGGCCACGTTGCTGCATTCCCCCGCTGCGCCCCAATCACCGACGGTGGCTGGGATCCGTCTGCTGGGGAGCGAGTTGCAGACGGCCCGCGACGTCTCCGCACGCAAGAAAGCCGCTGAGGGCCTGGGACGGGCGAGCACGCCGCTGAGCGTTGCGCTGTTGCGTCGGGCACGCACAGCCGAGCGGGACGTGCAGGTCCGACTGGAGATCGTCCGAGCCCTTCGTCGGATCGCCTTTCAGCGTTATTCCGGATATCGTGATGCTCTGCGCGGGATTGCAGAGGCGGCCGATGACACTCAGGAAAGCGATGCCCTCGTCAGACTGCGTGCGACGGAGGCACTGTGGGAGGCTGGAAAGAAGGACTTGCTCGATCCAGTGCCCTTCATGGAAGGACAGTTCACGGATCGCAGCGCGAGGCTTCGGATGTCGGCCGTGCAGATGTTGCGCAAACATGGCTCGGTGGAAGCGGCTGATGCTCTGGGACGGGCCGTCATCAACGCCGCATTGTCCGAGACGATCCGACTCGCCGCCATCGACGCCTTGGGCGCCGTCGCACTCACAGAGGGCGGGCCTGTAGGTCGTGGTGTTGTCGCCGCCAATGTCTCATCCACTGAGCGCATCGGACTGGCACCACTTACGACGCCTCGAGCTGTCGACCGACGCCACGAACGGCAGATCGCCTATCTGACGGTACTCGTTCGCGATCCAGATGCTTCCTCAACCCTCGTGCTCAGAGCCGTCAAATCAATGGGCCGGATCAAGGACAAGTCATCGATCCCCGTGCTCGTGGAGTTGGTTGAGTCGCACCCACATGACGGGGTGAGAAAGCAGGCTACCCGTGTATTGAGCCATGTGATGGCTCGCCAATACGAGTAGTCGCAATACGAGGGGCCTGCGATCGCCAGCCCCCTCGCTCAGTCCAGAACGTCGACCACGGTCTGAGCGAAGTCGTCAACTCGAATCGGTTTCTTCAGCACGGCATGCACGCAGTCTGGCGCCTGCTTGGTGACATCTTCGTCTACCCACCCCGTAGCACAATCACGGGCACATCGTTGCCCTGGTCCCGTAGCGTAAATAGCAGCTGCTCTCCACCCACTGGCCCCGGCAAACGCAGGTCAAGGATGATGAGATCGATCTGATGTTGCTGCAGCGCATCCATCGCCTGCCACGCGCATCGTCAGATACCCCCGCTCGTCAAGAATCTTGACGACGAGTGTCCGGTACGTAGGGGTCGTCATCGACGACGAGGATTCGATGTGCCATAACTGAGGCGATCGTGAAAAGGACGAGGTGGGTGGTTGGTCTTGCGACGACGGTGGGGGCTGTCTCCGATGGGGTCAAGAAGAATCGGACTGTGTAGAGGTGGTAACGTAGTTGGGTTCGGACGTGTCATCGCCGATCCCTGCGAAAACACGTAAATACCTATATAAATATTCACTTGTCTTCCGCCTGATTGCGGCATGTGTCTTGCCAGGTCTTGAGTCGACCGGCGATGGGCGTCGGTTGGCCGAAGTCGGTGCTTCGGTGTTGCATGCATCCTCCTACCGAGGCAAGCATCCATGCGAGTTCTTTCTGTGTTGTTGTGGGCACTGTCCGCAAGTGTCATCTCTCTCCAAGCCGTAGACGCTCAGGAACCAGGGCCCATCGTGTTTTCTGAGATCATGTGGATGGGATCCGGAGCGTCGAGCGCGGATGAGTGGATCGAGTTGTACAATCGCGGTGACCGTGCGATCGACCTGTCGGGGTGGACGATTACTCGTGCCGCCTCCGATGGCAGTGAGCAGGCGATGGTGACGATCGAAGAGGGTTCCGTCGAACCTGGACAGACCTTCTTGATCGCTAACTACGCCGCCGATTCAGATCGGTCTCACCTGGCCACGCCCGTTCACTATGTGTCGACCGCCGTCGCGTTGCCCAACAACCAAACTCTTGTTGCGTCTCTATGACGCACCCGAGGGTGGGACCATCGTCGACATCGCCGATGTTGCCACGGGCCGCCCCTTCGGCGGGACAACCGAGCCGCCGTCTTCGATGGTACGAGAGGTATTCGAGATGCCCGGAACCCGGGCCGATGCCCGGCCTGCTGCGACAGAATCTATGGGCTGGCAGTCTGGCACAGCAGAACTAGGAACACCCGGCACCCTGCCTTCACGACAGCGGACGTCCGCCGGCGATCGGGCGACCGGCGTATCGGCGATGTCGTGGAGTCAGATCAAGATGGAGTCGCGCGACTGAGCCGAAAGTCTTGGGTGGTCCCGATTTCCAGGAGATCTCTCCCGGGGTTAGGTTTCCTCCGGGAGGGATCACTTGGGACAAAGAACGATGGTCTGGCGTTTGGGATGGTTTGTCACCCTGCTTGCTTGCCAGGACGTACCACGCCAGCTGGCACCTGAGGTTCGCTTTGTGGATGTGACAGTGGCATCTGGCATCGACTTTCACCATGTGAGCGGTGCAGAGGGCGACTACAACTACCCCGAGACCTTCGGCTCGGGTGTGGCCTGGCTCGATGTGGACGGCGATGGCTGGCTGGATCTTTACTTCGTCAACGGCGGAAACGCCCTTGGCGAAAGCCGCTCGAGGCAAGCAGTCAGATCTATGGACACGGCCAATCGGCTGTATCATAGCCGGTTGGGCCAGGGCGGCGCGGGATTCGAGGACGTCACCGATACATGGAATGCCCGGGGACGGGGCTACGGGATGGGCGTTGCCGTCGCCGACGTCGACGCCAATGGCGAGGTAGATCTCTACCTCACCAACGTGGGTCCGAACCAACTCCTTCTACAGCAAGACCGGCAGTTTCATGATTCCGAATTGGCAGCAGACCCGCGTTGGGGGACAGGTTGCGCTTTCACCGATATAGACCGCGATGGAGATCTGGATCTGGTCGCCGTCAATTACGTTCGATTCGACGAATCCGACCCCCATGCGTGCCAGCGGGGCTCCATTCAGACCTACTGCGATCCCGAGGTATACGACGCCGAAGACGATATCCTCTATCGGAACCTGTTGCAGGAGACGGGGCGCCTGGATCTGGTGGACATCACCCAGGCCGCCCGCTTCGACAAAACGGGGCGGTCCCTCGGGTTGGCTGTCGCCGATCTCGATCTGGATGGCGACAGCGAGCTCTATGTCGCCAACGATGGCCAGCACAACTTCCTCTATCGAAATGACAGCACCCGAGACCGGATTCACTTCACCGAGGTGGGGCTCGCCACAGGCACCCGCTTCAATGCCAATGGCATGGCTGAGGCAGGAATGGGAGTCGACGTGGGCGATGTCGATGTCGACGGAACCCCCGATCTGATCGTCACGAATTTCTCGCGCGAGACGCATACTCTCTATCTACAGACCGAAACGGCCCTGCACTTTCGCGATGCAACCCGGAGAGCCGGACTCGCACGCATGTCATTCAAGCCGCTGGGGTTCGGCGTCAATCTCTTCGATGTGGATCTTGATGGTGATCTCGATCTGTTCAGCGCTCACGGGCATGTCCTTGACAAGGTCTCGCAGATCGACGCCGAGTTGACCTATGCCCAGGCGAATGGGCTCTATCTGAATCATCGAGGGCGATTCGAAGACGGGTCCTCTGCCATCCGACCCACTCTCCATGAACCTCGAACGAGCCGTGCCTCCGCCACAGCGGACTACGATCAGGATGGAGATCTCGACCTGATCGTTACCAATGTGGGGAATACGCCGAGACTTCTGCGCAATGAAACAACGACGCAGAACCATTGGATCACCGTCACATTGCAGTCGAAAGACGACAGCAATTCTGACGGTCTCGGATCCCGACTCGAAGTCAGAACCGAGAATCTGTCACTGATGCGGCAACTGCAGTCCGGGGGGAGTTACCTGAGTGCGGCGCCGCATTTGGTGCACGTGGGTGTTGGAGATGCCAGGTTCGTGGATGTTACCGTCCACTGGCCTGGGGCGCAGGCACAGACATGGAGGGACCTCCCGACGGATCGACACCACCGGTTGGTGCAGGGGGGATCACCTCAGTAGTTGTGGTTTGCTCTATAGAACGAAGAAAGCCTGATGTGTTATCGCTGTGATAGCACATCAGGCCTCAACGACACAGAAAAGGAATAAGAGACTGCTCTGCTATGCTCTCGCGGCTCTTGGCTACTGGGCGAACTGAGACACGTTCGCGATACCACCAGGCTGAGTGAGCGCGAAGACGATCACGTTCACACCAAACTGCAAACCACGCTCTCTTGCATCTGCCTTGGGATCGCCCCAGTAGTAGCTGATGTTGAGATCACTGAACACCACGGCGATCCGACCGCGCAGTTCAAGCATCTCGAGATCAAAGACGTTGCCGCCCGGTGCTCCACCCATGGGCGGGCCGTCAGCAAAGTCGAAGAAACTGAAGTAGAGGGGATGATCCTTTGGCANTCGTTGCCACCGAGCGCCATCGCCTCCCAGCACGAGTTGATCCTTGAGGAGCGCCTTGAATTGCCGGTCGTAGATCGTGCCTTCCGTACCGGCGTTCGAGCCTTCGAGGCTGCCCTCCGAGTCTGCTTTGCGGATCTCCTCGGAGTAGAGGAACCCACCCTCCCGCAGATACTCTCCCAGGTTCTCCTTCTCCGTGTCGGAGAATTGGAAGACGGCGTTGTTACCCGTCATGTAAAGGAGAGGCTGCTTGAAGATGTTCGCGTCACTCAGCCGCAGAGTCGTACCCTCAATGCGGGCGTTGATCTGCGTATTGTCACGCATATAGCGCATCAACTCTTCCGTGGCCGTCGGAAAACGATCGTTGTTCTTGTCAGCCAAATCGTAGTCGATAATACTCATATTGAAGAACCCGCGAATGTTGCGCTTGTTCTCCGGATCCTGGATGAGGATCGCCTGATAGCGACCGAAGTCCAGATCCTGCACATTCAGCAACTCCTGGCGCAGACTCATCGCCTCCTGAACCGGAGCAGCTGTCTCGGTTAGTTCGATCATCTCGACGTCATCGAAGGCCAACTCCTCTGCCTTCGCACCCGAGAAAGTGCCCAGCACCTGACTGCCGGGTAACACGGCCCCCAGCAGATCGCTACCGATGACGCTCACGTCGGCAATGGCGCTGATATCATCCGGCAGATCCGGAGGCCCCATCGATGCCAGCATCTCCATCTGCACTTCNGAGATCTCCGGCTTCTTTGCCAGGTCGAAGTTCTTCTCAAGAATCGGCGGGGGCGCCTGGAAACGGATCAACTTCTCTTCCGTTTCCTCTACACCGAGTTGCGCGTAGTAGGCGAAACCCCATGCGACCGCTTCGAGGCACAACGCCACGGTAATGGCGCCGAACAGCTGACCGCGCCGCCCCTGGGTTGAACGCCATAGAACNACGAGTAGAGCGACGGCGAAAACGAGGTTCAGTGCAAGCGCGGCCGTGATCGAGAAAAACCCGATGATGGTCACGTGCAGGAACGTCGCCGCTCCGAAAGCGCCGTAAATTTTCTTTTGTTGTTCAGTCACGCTCTTTGCCTAGCCCTTGGTTCGCAGTTCGACGCCATGGCTTCTGCGTCGGACGGCGGCATCAGCCCCCGCGATTCGGTTCCGTGGCGATCACCTGATCGATAATCCCCACCTGGCGGGCGATGTCCATGATCTGCACGATCTGCCCGTGGGTGGNNCGCTCATCACCCTGGATAATGATCAGGGTAGTATTGTCCAGCAGATTTCGCTTTTCCTGAAGTTTGTCTTTCAGGTTGGCGAAAGTGACGGACTGATGGTTGAGCTTCATGTTGCCATCCTGATCCACCACGATGAAGAGGTTCTCCTTTTCAGGAGCCTGCGCCTCTTCCGCCTCGGGTAACTTGATGTCCAAACCCGGGGTGATGGCGAACACGGCTGTCACCATGAAGAAGATGAGCAACTGGAACACGACGTCGATCATCGGCGTCAGATCCGGGCGCTCNTCTGCTTTTTCNTTCTTAACGGCCATCGTGTCTACCTTTCAGCGCGCTCAGGCGGCCTTCGTCGAAGACCAGCGGCGCAACAGCGCGTCCACGAATCCGTGACCATAGGGCTCAAACTGGATACCTTTGCTCTCGGCGCGCTGACTGAAGTAGGTGTAGACAGCCAGAGACGGCACGGCGATCACAAGACCCGTCACCGTCGTGATCAAGGCTTCAGAGATACCGGCAGCCACGATCGTCGGCTCACCGAGCCCCTTCTCAGCGATTCCTTCGAAGGCTCGGATCATTCCATTCACTGTGCCCAACAGTCCAAGGAGCACGACGGAGTTGGCAACGAACTGAATGACGGACAGATATCGTTCGAGATACCCGACGGCGGCACGCTCAACGGTGCCGTTCATCTCGGCGCGCATTTCCTCAACCGAACGCTGCTCTCTAGAGAGATGCTCGAAACGTTCGATCCCCTCACTGTAGACATCTCCCTCGAGTTTCCCGACCTCGACACACACTTCCTTCAACTGTTCGAAGGAGGATCCGGAATCGATTCGACTGGTCATATCGTTCGTGATTTCTGCCAGTTCATCCTCGCCACGCATCCTAGCATACGTCCATACGCGCTCGATGAAGAAGGCAAGGGCCATAATGGACCAGATGCCCAGCGGATACATGAACGGGCCACCGTTCTGAAAGAACTCAAGCATGGTGCGATATTCCTCCCTGTGTAGAGGGTACTGCGGGTCGTCTTCTCGTTGCGACGGTATTCGCTTCAACTCACTTCACAACAACGCCACCAAACTAAGCGGCGCGTCAAAGAACACGTGCCTCTTCCAGTGCCTCTAACTGCTGACGGGCGAAATCAACTTGCGGCGTGAAGCGAGAGTCGCCGCTGTAGTTGTCCACCACGCTTTGGAACTCTTCACCCGCTTTCCGGTATTCTTCCTGAGCCATATACGCCGCAGCGATGTTCACTGCAGAGTTCACCGCTTGGTCGCTGTCCGGGAAACGTGTGATGACGTCCTGAAAGATGGTGACCGCCGTATCGTAATCCTGTGCGTCGAAATACTTCTCGCCTTGGGTGTAGACATTGTAGGCCTCGATCTCGGACAGATGGCCGAGCAAAGTCTCTGCCTTGCGCCGCAGTCCCTTGTCCTTGGACTGCAGTTTGTCCTGCGGAAACAACTGCAAGAAGGTCTGGTAAGCGTTTGTCGCCTGATCGTATACCTTCTCACCGTAATAGTAGTCACCAAGGGTGAACTGACTCGCCGCGCCGTAATCGCCGAAGGTGTGCTCAGAGACAATCTGTTCGAACAGAGGCAGCGCGTCTTCTTTTGTGAACTCCTCGCCAAGATCAGACAAGTGGATGATAGCCCACGCCTTGTTGTAGAGTGCGTCGTCCACCATGTCCGAGCGCGGGAAATGAGACAAGACTGTCTCGTATTTGCCCATCGCCTCTTCGAAGATCTCCTTCTTCTTCGCCCGATTGCCCCCCTGGGCTAGATTGAAGATCGACTCACCCGATCGGAACATCGCCTGCGGGGCAAATTCCGACTGAGGGAAGCTACCGGCCAACTCGTCAAACGTGTCGCTAGCGTCTCGCCACTTTCCGAGGCGGTAGTAGGCGAAGGCAGCGTAGTAGTAGGCGTAGACAGCACGCTCATCATCAGGGTACGTGTTGTAGTACTGCTCGAATTCGTCAGCGACCTGTGGCAGATAACTGATGTTGCCAGATGCCATCTTGTTGAAGGCAATGCCGATCTGGAACTGAGCGTTACGTGCCCAGCCGATCTGTGGGTAGTTGTCGACGATGCCCTGGTAAGTCTGCACCGCCGTGGCCAGATCTCCGCTGCGGAAGTAGCTGTTTCCCTGCACGAACAAGGCGTTGGCGATATCCTCGGATTCGACGGCCACATCGATCAGTTGCTGTGAAGCCTCGATGCTCTTGTCGAATTGATTGAGACGGAAATAGGCGCTTGCCAGACGGATCAACACGCGCACCTTGTCATCCGTCGTCGCCAGACTCGCGAGCATGTCCTCGTAGATGCGGATGGCATCCTGAGGGTCGCGCTTCTCGGCCATCGAGATCAACTGCAGTTGCGCGTTGCGTCCGAGGGTTTCGTCGCCTGAATCGATCACTCGTCTCAGCAGCGCCGTTGCCTGGGTGTCCTGGCCAAGAGCTGCGTGTGACAGCGCTTTGGCAAACTCAACCTTCAGCTCCATGCTCTCGGGCAGATTCCGGTCCAGAAGCCATTGGTAGTCTGCCAGAGCGGGGGCAAAACGATTGGCTTTGTGATAGGCCAGTGCCCTGCCATAGTGAGCATCGCGAATCACCTGCGATTCCGGATACTCATCGATGACCTTCGTGTATCGTCTGATGGCGTCGATGAAGTTGTCATTGTTCAGATCGAGTTGCGCGATCTGGTAGTGTGCGTTCGCTTCCAGCGCGCGGTCACCCGTGACACCCGCCAGGAGCTTGTCGAGAATCGCGCGTCCGTCGTCTGAGCGCCCAGCGCCGATGTGGATATTCGCCGCCTCAACCAGGGAGGCCACGTAGATCTCGCCCGCCGAGCGACCGACGCGGGAGAACGCGGCAATCGCATCGTCGAGATTGCCTTGCTGCTTGTAGAGAAGGCCGAGACCATAGTTCGCGTCTGACGCGTGGTGGGTCTCTCCGTAGTTCTCAGCAATCTGTCGATAGGCGATGACGGCGTCGTCAAAACGCTGCTGCTCCGTATTCACACGCCCCATGCGCAACAGACACAGTGGCGCCTGGTCGGATCGGGGGAAACTCTCCACCACCTGACCGTAGAGCCGTAGCGCAGTCTCGTAGTCCTGCACCTTCTCCGAAGACCAGCCAGCGGAGTACAGCGCATTGGCTCGCAATCCCGTTTCGGAGTCAGGGTAGTTCTGCGAAACCAGGAGGTACTCGTCGCGGGCTTTTGAAAAGTCGTCCGCAAAGTAGCGGGCCTCGCCCTTGTTGTACTGAGCGATGGGAGGATAGGGTGTGTCGCCGTAGAGGTCGATCACCTGGTTGTAGGCAGTGTACGCTTCGGCAAAGCGCTTCCACTCCATGTAGTTGTCACCGAGGCGCATCTGCACCTTCGCCTTGTAGAAGCGCTCTTCAGCGGTCTCCTGGGCTGTGATCAACTCCTGGTAGGCCTCCTCGAACTTGCCTTCACGACGATAGATCTCCGCAACGCGAAGAGAAGACGTTTCGAAGAGCTGACGATAGTTCTCGAAGTCGACGTTCTTGCGCTCGCGGAAGGAGCCTCGCAACAGTTCGAACATTCGATCATACAGATCGCGCACGCTTCGGTAGGCGCTGATCGCCTCTTCTGCATGACCCAGTTTGTCGAAGGACTGAGCGCGCAGATAGGTCGCCTGGGCGATCACGGGACTGTTGGGATACCCTTCAAGGACGATGTCAGCCTGAGCGACGGCGACTTCGTAGTTCTCCTTCTCGTAGTGAGAACTGGCGATGCGGAACTGCGAATCTGGCGCGTATCGATCTTCGGGGTAACGCCCGAGCATGTCCGTCAGAGTTTCGATGGCCGGATCGTATCGCTTGTCATTGAACTCACTCCAACCTGCGTAGAACAAGGCCTGGCCCGCCAGATCTGAGTTCGGGAACAGACTGACAAAGCGCTTATACTCTTCGGCCGCTTGCGGATACTGTTTCTGCAGGAAACGGGTCTCTGCCACCTGGAATTGCACGAGGGAGCGGAAGCTCTCGTCCACGCTCTCCATCGTTGTGACATGGTGGAAGGCCGCGACGGCCTCATCGTGCTGTCCACTCCGTTTGTAGGCGTTGCCCAATTGATACCAGGCGGCCGCCACGACAGGCAGTTCCAGACCATGACCGAAGGCGACACGCACACTGTCGGTGCGAACGGCGGAACTCGAGAATTCGACGATTTTCGAGTATTCCTCGATCGCACCCTGATACTCGCCAAGGGCGTATAGAGACTGTCCGGCGTCGAAGTTCGTCTTCAGTGTCTGGGGTACGGGAAGGAAGAAACTCGTCCCCAATCCAACACCCAGCGCGATAAGTCCAACCCAGATTGACATTGTGTGGCGATCTCCTCGTAGACGTGATCTGGTTTAGAGTTGCCAGATCAGCGAGAAGCGATGGGAGCCGTTGGTTTCGGTCAGGTCGAGGGGGATGTGGTATCCGTAGTCGAACAGCAGTTGATTCCAGCGATAGCCGAGACCGGCATTGATATCACCGGAAGCATCGTCCTCGAAGATGCGGCTGCCGCCGCCACGAAGCATCAGGCCTTCGACCAGCGTCGTCTCGCCACCCACGACCAGGCGCTTCTCGGAAGCGTCACCCGTCAGATCGCGCATCGCCCACTGCACTGAAAACAGCGTGTTCTCGATCTGGTAGGAAACACCCACGGCCAGATCCATCGGAATGTCGCCCGCGCCCGACTCCAACGCCGGCGCCCCCGCTGCGGGACAATCGCAGACCGCATTCGGCTGCAGCACATTCTTCACCATCACGCCCAGCCGCGCGTTCTGCACCGGCGTCTGCCACAGGGCGCCCACATCGACGCCGATGCTGCCGGCAGACTCACCCGACACAGGATCGTTGCTGTCGAAGTCTTCCACACTCCAGAACAGATACTTGGTGGTCACACCCAACTGCAGAGCGGATGTGATCGAGTAGCCGAGGGACACAAAGGCGCCATTCTCGCTCATCAGATCCGAACCGATGCGCTCATAACCAACACCCAGCGCCATCTTCTCACCCAGAGGCTGGGTGAAACTGGCCACGTGCTGACCCAGGTTGTCTCCATCGATGCCCGAAAACAGCAGCGACACGTTCGTATAGGCCAACTGACGGCCATTCACATTCGCCAGACCTGCGGGGTTGGCAAACACCGCATCCCCATTGTCAGCCACGGCGACGTAGGCGTTGCCCAGGGCGGCCGAGCGAGCACTTGCGCCCAGACTCTGGATGTTGACGATGGCCCCGGCCTCGGTCGCC
>PATE01000056.1 GCA_002712305.1 Gemmatimonadota bacterium
ATAGAAATACTACACCTGTAAATTACTATAATGGTTCACTTTATGGAGATTTTCAAACAATTGATTCATACAGTGAGTATGGCTTATATGATATGCAGGGCAATATAAAAGAAATAGTAACGGTTGGCTCCATAGCTTTTGATTCTATTGAGACCCCCAAAGGGAAACGGAATGCTATATTAGGTGGGTCATCTACTTTTTTTGGTATAGCAGCATCTCTTTTTTCTAAAGTCTATATAATTGGAGTTGTAGGAGATGATTTTAGAGATGACCAATGGGCTCTTTTTAAAAAATATAATATCAATACTAACTCTGTAGAGATAAAACCTGGAAAAACATTTAGCTGGGGAGGGGAGTATAATCACGACTATTCTTTAAGAGAGACTTTATTCACAGAACTTGGTGTTTTTGAGAATTTCAAACCTAATATTAATGAAAATTTTAATCAGCCTATTTTATATCTTGGAAATATTCAGCCTGAACTGCAATTTGATGTTATCAATAAAGTGAAATCGCCATCCCTAATTGCTGCAGATTCAATGAATCTATGGATTGATTTATTCCCCGATCAGGTTTGGAACTTAATATCAAAAGTTGATATTTTCATGTTAAACGATGAGGAGGCCCTTGCCCATCTGCGTGTGGGGGAACAGATCTCGCGTCGTCGTCCCGCCCATGGCTGGCTGTTCCCCATGACCGGTACCGCAGAGCCGCCCTTTGCAGAGGGAGCTCGCACGGCAATCTCACTTTACACGACCAATCTGGAACGCGAGGTGGATCTCGGCACTCTGTGGCTGCTCAATCTGGCGTACATGACGGTGGGAGAATACCCACATGGGATACCAGAAAAATGGCGGCTTGCCCCTGAAGCCTTCGACTCGGAACAGGATGTGGGATTCTTCCACGACGTAGCCCAACCCTCGGGTGTCGCCGTCACGGGTCACGCAGGCGGCAGTGTGATGGATGACTTCGACGGAGATGGCCTGTTGGATCTGATCGCGTCCTCAAGAGGTCTGCGAGATCAGATGCGTTACTTCCACAATCGGGGAGACGGCACGTTCGCCGACCGGACACGGATCGCCGGCCTCGAGGGCCAGATCGGCGGCCTCAACCTGTCCCACGCGGACTACGACAACGATGGCGACCGCGATCTGATCGTGTGGCGCGGCGCGTGGATGGGAGAAGCGGGACGCCACGCCAACTCCCTGTTAAAGAACACGGGACGTGGGCGATTTGAAGATGTCACTGAAGCGGCAGGGCTCCTGTCCTTCCATCCCACGCACTCCGGTGCCTGGGCAGACTTCGACAATGATGGCTGGTTGGACCTGTTCGTCGGCAATGAATCAAGCCCAGCCCCAAAACCGCCCCATCCGAATCAACTCTATCGAAGCGATCGAAACGGGACATTTACCGACATTGCATCCACGGCCGGAGTCGATGGTGTGGGCTTCGCAAAGGGCGTCACTGTTGGAGATGTCGACAACGATGGTCTCGTCGACATCTATGTGTCGAATCTGAATGGTGACAATCTGTTGTATCACAATCGGAGTCACGAATCGACACTGCGATTCGCTGACATCAGCGTGTCTGCTGGCGTGCAGGAACCCTACGTCAGTTTCCCCACCTGGTTCTGGGACTACGACAATGATGGCTGGCAGGATCTGTTCGTTGCAGGATTCGACATGGCCAACCTCGATGACATGGCGTTGATCTACCTCGGTGAGCCCTTCGAGGCTGAACACCCTCGCCTGTATCGGAATCGCGGAAACCTGACGTTTGAGGAACTCGCCTCCGAAGTGGGTCTCGACCGGATCATTCTGCCCATGGGGGCCAACTTCGGCGATCTGGACAACGACGGATGGCTAGATGCCTACTTCGGAACGGGCATGCCGGACATGCGCACACTGCTGCCGAACCGAATGATGCGCAACGATGGTGGCGCACGATTTGCCGACGTCACCTCCTCTGGCGGTTTTGGCACGGTACAGAAGGGACACGGCATCAGCTTCGGTGATATCGATCACGACGGCGACCAGGACATCTACCAGGTCCTCGGCGCTGCCTTTGAGGGTGACGTCTATGAGAACGCATTGTTGGAAAACCCCGGGCACGGACATCACTGGTTGACTCTGGAGTTGGAGGGCGTCGTGAGTCACCGAGATGCCATCGGCGCCAGAATCCATGCCGTGGTCGAGTCGAAAGACGGCGAACAGCGATCGATCCACGTCACAGTGGGGCATGGTGGCAGTTTTGGTTCCTCTCCCTTGCGGCAGGAGATCGGCCTGGGCGACGCGCGTCACATCGACGCCGTCGAAATCGTCTGGCCTGGCACGCAGACGCCGCAGAGGATTGTCGGCCTGGAGTTGAACCACGCCTACCACGTGCGTCAGGGGCAGACCGGCGTCACGCCGATCGAGCGACAGACCTTCGATCTTTCGCCAGACTCCTGAAGAACCCCGACCTCACAGATCGAATCGATGTTGACCCTGTTCATGCCCGTGGTAGCTTCTATGAATTCGCCCATCCTATCATCAAATCGACATCTACGACCATGAAATCAATGAACGACTTCTTCCTTCGCTGGGCATTCTCGCTCATGCTTCTGTGGCTCGTCGCACCGGTCTCTGCGCAAGTGGTTGCCCGGGTGGGAGACACGGAGATTTCCGTTGAGGAGTATGAGGATCGCGCCCGGAGTCTGCGCCGATCCGGGTACAAGCACCTGCAATCCATGAACATGGACGCGAAACAGCAGTTGCTCGACGGAATCATCGCTCAGGAACTGCTTGTGTTGGAGGGCTACAGGCAGGGCGTAGACGACGATCCTGTCATCGCCGCCGATCTTGCGCGCCACGAGCGGCGGGCCCTCATGAATGCGCTCTACGACACGCAGGCCCTGCTCGGCGACTATACATCAACAGAGGAGGAATTGCGGGCCTACTACCATGAAGCACAGTACGATATCGAAGTGAATGCCCGCCACATCGTGTGCGTCACCGAGGAAGACGCCTGGACAGTGGTCGAAGGTTTGCAGGCCGGTGGATCCTTCGATTCACTGCTGTCCATCTATTCGCTTCCGAGAATTCGTTCCCGCTTTGGACCATCCGGATGGGTCGGGTGGTTTCGCACAGGTTCCCTCTTCGAGGACATCATCGCGCCCATGAATGAGCTCGCCGAAGGGGAATACCATCCGGCACCGGTGAAGACGGAGCTCGGTTATCATGTCTTCCTCCTGGAGGCTCGCCGAGACAGACCTTTCGAGACGTCCGTCGACTTTGCGCGGGACAAGGTGCGCACCCAACTCCGGGCGAATGACATGGAGGCGTATGTCAATTCGCTCAGGGAGCGGTATGAAATCACCATCGATCAGGACGCCCTGGAAATCGTGTCCCGCATCGACCAGACCGTGGGTATGTCTGACGGAAGCCAGACCCTGGTGTCCTGGAAGGACGGCCATCTGAGTATCGCAGACTACATGGGGATCGTCGAGGCGGGTCGGGCCAAACATCCGTCTGAGGTGGACCTGGAAGATCTGAGCAGAAGTGTGGACAACCATGCCGGACAGCATGTTATGGTGGCAGAGGCACGGCGCCTTGGCCTCGACCAGGAGCTGTCTGTGCGTCGCCAGTTTGAGGATCGTCGCCGCGAGTTGTTCGCCAAGTGGCTCTTCGTGCAGGAAACCCGGCGTCGAGTCGAGGCGGACACGAGTGCCGCCAGTGTTCGCCAATTCTACGAGCAGAACCTCGACATCTATACGCGTGAAGATGGACAGGTCACTGATTTGACCGTTGTGGAAGGTAGTATCCGAGCTTCCATGCTGCGCTATGCGGAATCGGCTGCCATGGACGAATTCATCAGCGAGCTACAGGATCGCTATGCAGACCAGATCGTCGTCGATGAGGTCGCTCTATCGCATACGTTCCCGGAGGGAAACCTGCCCCCCACAAGAGCGACGCCCCCAGAGCCAACACGCTCAGATCTCGAGTAGTGCACCGAACCCGTGCCCCCCGACGATCTTTGTCGAACGAGAAGAGCCAGGCAGGACCCTGGCGTGCTCTTTCTATCGGTCCGTTCCGAGACCGGCAAATACCGTGATGAACGACAGAAGTTCCGATGACGCCGGAGACGCCTGGATGTCACGCCGGATCCACCTGACCCCCACGTTCGTCGTCAGATCATAACCGAGATACGCCGAACGATTGGCGATCTGCCCCGCCAGGATCCACGTATTGCTGTCGAGCTTGAACCCCGAGGGCAGCGGATCCGGCTTCTTGCGCAGGTTATTGAAGATCTCGTATTCGGCGCCCGCGATGAAGCTGATGCTTCGGTTGAAGGGTCTGATGAACTGGAGCGACAGGATCTCCGTCAACTCACGTGTCTTCAGATTCGTGGTACGCGGGGGTATTCGACTGCTGTAAAGCTGTTTCCATCGAGGTAGCAGTGTGAACTGCTCGATTTCGACGGGGTACTCGCCCTTCGTCATCACGCCGAAGAAGGACTGATCCCGCAACCCCGTGTCCTCGTCTCCAAGTTGATTGTAGGATTCGTGCTTCACCTTCGCCGTGAACGGTAGGAAGCGATTGTATCTGACTTCCAGGTATGACGTGTTCACGAAGGCATCCTGTGCGGCAAGCGGGTCGCGGGTGAAGACGGCGACACCGCGGGTACCTGGTTGCTCGGTCCACAACAGGACATCGTCGGGGATGTCGTCCTTGACCTTGCGCGGATGCGTGATGAACCACGCGCTGAAATCCTGCTCGGGGATCTCGTGTTTGGCGGTGAGCAGGAGATAGATCGACTGATTCTCTCTTGCCGTTCGGAGAAGGCGCTGATCGAGGTAACCGGCCATGACGTTGAACTGAGGGCGCACCTCGACGCCGGCGTAGGCGTTGTATCCTCTCCGGCCCCGTTTATACGGATAGTCCGCCTCGTTGTCATCCTCGAAACGATCGATGACGCCGTTGCTGTTCATATCCATGCCGAACAGATACTCCGGCGGCTCGACGTCGAAGCGTATGAAGGGCTCAGTGTAGTCAGGTTGCGAATTGAAGTTCCGATTGAAGTCGGAGATATCGTCGTTGTTCTCGTCGATTCCCGGGAAGACGGCGTTGTCCGACAGCAGCCCCTGGCCCTGACGGGTATTGACCCGTTCACCATAACTCAAGCGCGACCAGTCGGGCAGCTCATCCTGGTCGTCGTTGTCGTCAACGAACTCGTAGAGATGACGAGACTCGTTGTCGTAGAACACCTCACCCTCGGCATTGGGGATGAAAGCGCTCGTCGAGTAGTCCGCGTCGATGCTGAACGCCTCAGCAAAGAGTGTCCATGGATAACTTCGTTGCTGCGCAGTCAGGTAGAAGGCATCGGCTGTGTTCTTTGCCAGAGCCTGCTCCTTGATGATGTTCTCATTCGGGAAGCGACGAAACTGTGAATTGCGCACGAACTCACCACGCAACTCGAATCCGCCCACATCGGTGATCTGCAGATCGAAACCGAGAAGACGATTCGCTGTGGGCAGACCATATCGAAAGCGGTGGAAGGCTTGATTGGAGCCATCCTTCACGTTACCCGACGCACGCAGCACGGGCAGAAAGACTGGCGAACCAAGGTTGTTCGTCTGCTTGTTTGACGTGATTTCGACTCGATAGTCATTGGCCAGGACCAGACCGATCTCGATCAAACCGATCTCACGGAAGTCGATGATCTCGTCTTCGACACTCGGTGAAAAGTCTTCAATGTTGTAGGTCAGCGTGATGGCATCGGTACCACTCGCCTCGATCACGCCTCGACGGCGTACGCCCCCTTCGACAGTGGGCGAGATATCGTCAGTGTGCTCCACGCCATCTATGAAGATGCGCCAACGAGACAGGAGGGCGCCGCCCTCGCCATCTTCTGGTGAGTCGTCGGTCACGCGCACCACGACAGAGCGGACGAAATCGTTGTTCATCGGCCCACTGAGCAAGCCGCTCATGGAATTGTCACCGAAGGGCAGCTCAGAGTTTCGATGCGCTGCGTTGACGAAGGTCATTCCGAGGCGGGCAAAGTCTCCAACCTGTGCCTGACCACGGGCGCCATACATATTCGTAAAGGTGCTGAAGGGAACGGCGCCACCGAATTCCGATTGAGCGATCTCGGCCGTGTTGTTTACGCGCGACGAGAGCAGTGTGACGGCATACTTGTCGGTCTGGATGTCCCACTGAACGCCATCGAAACGCGGCTTCGAGAAGGTAAGCGGCGTCAGCGTCGTACGAATCCCGTCGCCGATCATCAGCGACGAATGGAACTGGCCTGCGTGACTGGAAGAGATGAGGATATTGTTGAACCAGGAACGAAAGCGCGGATTCTTGGTGATGGAGCTACCGTTGCTGGCCGGATAGTCTTCCGTCCAGTCGTAGATCTGCCAGCCCTGCGTGATGTAGTTGCCGTACACGTCATAGAACGGCGAACCTTCGAGGAACACGTTGTTGTAACGCTCGTAGTTATTGCGTGCGTAGTTGGAGTATGTCTCCTGTCGCCAGTCGTAGAGCTTGTAGAGCCGTTGGGGAAGATACCACTTGCGCACGGAGGGTACGAGCGTTGCAGGCGCGATCTTGGTCCCCGACGTGTAGTAGGGATTCTCGAACCCGGTGGCACGTTGGGCAGTGGCCGCCTCGGGCGCCGATATCATCGAGCCGAGACAAACCAGAAGTGCGATTCCGCGTCTCACATCAGTCTCCGTCAATTTGTCCATTGCCGATCATCAGTAGACCCCAAACATCAATAGACAACATGTAAGGGCTTCTGCATGATCTGGTTTCTTGCGTCCGTCTTCATCTCGATCCTCGTCAGATACACGCCCGGTGGAACGGGCTTTCCACCGACGAGGCCATCCCATGTGTAGACCGGGCGATTCGACTCGATGTCCGGTTCGTTCAGTTCGGCCACGAGCTGTCCATCGAGAGAATAGATCTTGATCTCAACCTCGACCTGGGGCCGTACCAGGGTAAATGCGACTTCGTAGGTGTCGTTGATACCATCACTGTTCGGCGTGAACACCACTTTGTGCGTGAAATTGGTAATCAGCTCCCTGCCCACAGCCACATCCGGCACATGCACTTGGTCGGCGCCGAATTTCAGGGGCACGACACCTTGAGCGTTGTCGTCATCCTCAGCGCGCGATACATCAACACGGAACACGGACGGGCTCCTGATCAGTCTTGTCTCGAAGGCGACATCGACCGAATCTGCCAGAACCTTCATCGGCAGATTGATCAGCAGTGCGCCATCGCTGCTCGTCTCCACCGTCGCCTCGACGGGCACGCCGCCTACACTCACCTGACCGAAAGACAGGCTGTCAGCGCGTTCGGGAAGATCGATTCGAATGTGGTTGAAACCGGCGTCTGACTCGACCAGCTCGAGAACGGGGGTCCGTACGGCAGCCTGTTGCTCCGCATCAAGCGTGACGGTCACGTCATTGACCGCTGCTTCGAGCGTATCGAGCATCCCGTGTAGATCCACCCCCTGGACGAAGCGGACGTCAAAGATGGCTCGCCGCGGCGACATGGTGAAGGTGGTCCTGGCGACAGACTCCATCGCCCCGAAAGCGGCCCGCAGTGGCGTCGTCAGCGAAACTCTGACGAGGCTATCGGTGGTGACATCCACCAGGCTGTCTGTCACCGTTGGGATACGGCCGGATGCCGCCAGCCGGTTCAGCTGCGACCTGGCGACCCGATCAAGCGTATGTCGCAAGGTCACCGTCGCGGGCAAACTCGGATGGATCACGTAATTGAAGGACTGCAGCGAATCCAGCGGGGCTTCGTTGGGCGAAACGATGCCGCTCACCCCCTCTGCGATCAGTGGCAGGTTGGCAACGATCCGCAGCGAGCGGAGGATAGGCATCACATTGGGATCTTCGCTGATCAGACGCACCCGGGCCCGCATCCACCGTCGAGGAGAGGGGGACTGGAACTCCTGGCCCGAGAATCTGTGGGGATCACTCCAGGCACTCCATGTGTCGTCGCGTACCTCTTCCTCGACGACGGGACCCCGGTTGCGAGACCTTTGCGCCTCCCATGCCTGTTTCGTGATTTCGTTGCCGTTGACGAGGAAATACCTGGTAATCGAATCGAATCCGTTGCCCGTCTGTGTGTCTACCTCAATGCGGGTGCCCTCTGGGATGTCACCCTCCCACTCGATCCGGCGAATGCTGCGCGCCCCACCGAGGGACAGATCGTCCGATTCGATCTCGACCTGCCGTGGATAACCCTCTGCATGGTAGACGAACAGTTGAAGGGCTCGGTGGAACTGCTGGGGTTTCGTCACCCGCCACAACAATAACCGCATGTCGAGAGGTGGAAACCGGAAGTCGAACATGTGACGTCCGGAGTTTTCCACCTGAGAGAGCACATCGTAGTGAAAGGGCCCTTCCGTAACGGGATCGGCACGATTGCTCGGGGATCCGTCCGACGTGAGAAAATCAAAGATCGACCAACTCCCCTGCTTGTCGCGCTCGAAGCCATAGATCACGGGGCTTCGACCTGCAACGATGGGGAAGAAGATCACGCGGTCGATGCGAAAGATGCTGCCGAAGTCGATCGTCTGCCACACACCCGACTTGCGCCAGTCCCCCTTGTCGGAACCCTCGATCGTCCAGGTTCGGAACCCAACGTCTTCGTCAAGCATCTCGTCGGCGCCACTTCCCTTTCCACAGCCTTCGCAGTCGCGGTCCTTCGATGTCCACGTCGTACCGCCCCAGTGCGGCTCTTCATCTTCTCGGCGAGTTGGCGTACCGACCATGCTGGACAGATTGAAGCCCACGCCATCGACTTCGATCTCTGCTAGAGCAGCATCCGGCGTCGCACCCGTTGCCTCGAACCGGATAAAGCGCACCAAATCGAAGTTCATGGTCGAGCTGAGGTCGAGATGGGCTCCCTCGGCGCTGTTCAAGCCGGTCATGCTCAGATTGAACTCGACGACCTGAGAGGTATTGTTGTTGATCGGGCGACCGATCCGTTCGTAGACGATCTGGGGCTGAATGCTGCCAAACACGGGGATGCCTGGACTGGCGAAGACGGAGAAGAAGCTGAAGGGGCGAGCCCCCTCTTCGTCAGGGAAAATCACGCGGACCTTGTCAGCCACAACGACGCGACCCAGATCCAACTCGATCCACCACAGCTGCAGGGGATCATTCGGGTTCGGCTTCCAGTACGTCGTCTCGTCCTGGTCTCGAATGCGGTCTGCGGAGAACTGATTGGTTGGGGTGCGAGCAGGACGCGAACCGAACTGGCCAATCGTAATCGACGAGTGATCGTCGATATCAGCCACGGCGTTTTCCGTCGCGCCAAACCGCTTCACCGTCACCCCTTCGTCGGTGACGTTCACGAGACCTGCCGGATACTGCCAACTCGCGAATTCATCCGTATCAAAGATCAGATCCTGGCCAATGGCCGGAATGGCGATCAACAGAACGGACAGTGTGAGGATTCGAGATAAGCGTTTCATGTCGATTCCCATAGTGGCGATCAGTAGGCGACCGCAACCGGTTCAACTCGCGTGACCGTGCCTTCGTCGACGTCGATCTCGACGCGGATCAGATACATTCCTGGAGCCACGACCTGGCGATCATCGTCCGTGCCATCCCAGACGGCACCGAAGGCACCAGATGAGGCTCGGTCTGCGAGGATGTTGCGCACCCGTCGGCCTGCCAGGTCGAAGACCTCGACCCTGAACACACCGTCCTGAACACCGAACAAGTCGAAGAGAATCCGCGTGTCGTCGTTGATGTCATCATCATTCGGTGTGACGACGGGTGTCGACAGTCGAATATCACGCAAGACACCGAATCTGGTATCGCTGGCAATCACCTGAACGCCATTGCTGTTGACGTCGTCACGTGCGTCGCCCGCCTCGATCGATTGGGGCAACTGATCCCCCACGCCACTGTTGGAAATGCGTCCCTCGAGGAACTGAGACGCCTGGAAAATGGCGGAGCGAAACCGAATCCTCATGGCTCGATCCTGCTGAATCACCGCGGGAAAGGTCAGCGCGATTCGGTTCGTCTCCTGGGTCAGTTCGAAGTCCGTTCCTTCGGTGGCAGCTACACCTTCGATCTCGAGATCTACAAACCGAGCGCCGGCAGGCAAGGACAGTTCGACACCGTCGTAGCCGGATAGAGCCGTGTCGCCTGCAACAGTGCGTAGATCGTAGGCGAACAGGGTATCGACGCCCATGGGCACTTCAACCTCTCCCTGGCTTGAAAGTGGCACACCATCGAGAGATACCTCGGCGATCGCACTATCGGCCAGTAGCGGCGACACTTCGAAGGAAAGGGAGTCCAGAACACCGAAGGTCATGGGATCTTCGGTGACGATCTCAAATGAAAACTGCAGATACTTGCTGCCATCCGATGACCTGTTCTCTGCCCCCGATCGTTCGTAGGGCACAGACCAGTTGTTCCAGTTGGTGATGTCATCGGCCCGTCGTGCCCGGAAACCGGGAACGCCCTCACTAAAGCGGCCATCCACTCGTGGTGCACGGAAGTATGTCGTTTTGTCGACGAGCAGGGAACGGCCCAGATCGTCGAAGATGAAGTAGTCCGTTGGATACTCATCACTGCCAGCACGGGTACGCAGCACCAGTTCCACGGGGGCATCAGGGTCTTCGAAAATCTCTCCCGAGGGTGCTTCACGGTAGCGGGTGAAACTCCAGTCGACGCGACCCAGACTGACGGGAGTACCGAAGAAGTGCGGCGCCGAGACGTATCGGGCCTCCTGCGGATAACCCCGACCAAAAGCTTTGATCTCCGCCACCAGGATCGTGCGCAGCTCCTGCCCCCAACGGAACCGAAGGAATCGGGTAAAAGCCAGATCGGTCGAGAGCGACACGATGCTCTTATTGTTGGCGAAGGCGGTTGCCACGATGTCGTCGAGTGCATGATAGCCGGCGCTTCCGACAGACGTCGTTTCGTCCTCAAAGATCAGCCACTCCACCGGCATATTGGTCCGGCTCACTTCGAAACTGGATGGGAACAATTCCCGCTGCCGCTGATTCTCTGAGTTGATGCCGCTCTGCGGCGGAAAGAAGACGATGCTGTCGATGGGCACAGGTACGGCGAGGTCGATGGTGTAAAAGATGAGGCCGCTGGGATCCCCCTTCCTTTCCTGGGCGTCGCTCCGATTGTGAGTAATCGCCGCCGTCAGTTCGTCACCGTCGACGAGGCTCAGATTGTTGGCTCGGGCGTTCACTTCTCCGTTGTCCCAGAGACGTGGGTGCCAGCCCACCTGAAGGGTGTCCGCCTCGATCTGACGGGGACCCTTGTGAATGGTCCATCGGTAACCGAATCGACTCAGTTGCCTGGACGTGGGAGATGTACGCACGGGCTCCCGGATGAGATTGACGCCCTTTTTTAGCTGCAGAGGTTGCACAGAGCCGGGTTGAACCGAATCATCGAGAGCAATCCACTGCTGCACGGCATTCGCCCAGGGCTCGCCGCCCTGACCACCCACGACCCAGCTCGTAGCCTGAGCGATGGCCTGCCCGGGGAGCAGCTGAACCGCCACCGTCGCGATCACTGTGGTGATCGTCCGTGTCATTCCAAGCCGGCTCAATATGCCACTCCCAGAATCTTGGCGCTGTGGAAGGTCTCGGCGTCAGTTGTGGCGGCGAGTCGGAGGATATAGAGACCTGGGGGCACCAGATCTCCGCCGTCGTCTCGACCGTCCCAGTCTTCATCGTAAGCGCCAGCCGCCCGCCGGTCGAAGACGAGGCGACGCACGCGACGGCCACTCAGATCGAGGATTTCCGCCTCAACTTCGATCCCGCCGACGAATTGAGAGAGGATGAGCAGAATCTCTGCTTTGTCATTTCTGCCATCGTCATTGGGAGTGATCACGGACGTCGACGCCCGCGCCTCCACGATGGGACGAGTCTCGACGCTGAAGGCGTGGGTGACACTCGTGGAGATCTCCGCAGAAGCGTTGCCGGGATGCACAGGATGGGGTGGCGCATCGCCCTCACCGATCAGCCAGGCTTTGACGGGTGTGTTGTGTTCGAGAAGACGTAAGTCGAACAGCAGTCGGAAGGAACTGGAGATGTTCACTGGATCGAAAAACACATCAAAGCCCTGCTCCGTCTTGACCTCCTGCAGACCTTCCACGGGCTGCAGGGGATCACCAGACAGCAGACCCGTGAAGACCGGGGGCGGAAAGGCCTCGACACGAATTCCGCGAAACCCCGGCAGACTCGCCGAATCGAATTCGGTTCGCAGATCATAGACGAAGGCCGTATCGATACCGCCGGGCACCTCCACGATGCCATCGGCGGGGTTTGGATCATCGGCCAGGGCCAGTTCACCGATGGCTGTCGACACCAGTCGCGAGAAATGTTCGATCTCCAGCGAGTCGATACGCATGACGTTGTCAGCGTCACCCGTGAAGGCGACGCGAAACTGCAGATACTCGCGTGGGCTGAACAGATCGATGGGGACGGTGAGGGTCCCTGTGGAGTCGATGGTCAGCGACGGCGACCAGGCGCTCCAATTGTCGACATCGCCGCGGATGTCACCCTTGACGAAGTCTCGGATCGGGCCCTGCTCCGCTACCGGCAAAGCGAGATACGTCGATCTGTTGACTTCGCCGAGGATCTGCTTGGTGCTGGGGTCAACCTGGAACAGCGCCTGCCGCGGAAGTCGCTTGTCGTACTCCTCAAACTCGACCTCGAACTGCGATCCCGTGTCCCTGTCGCGGCGAAAGTAGACATTGGGCGTCTCGTCGGCACCGGTACGAATCTGAATAACGGCTGTGGGGCCTTCATCATCCTCGGCCTCGACACCACCATCGCGCAGCAATCGCGTTGCGTGGAGAGTCAGGTCGCCAAAATTGACGGGCGCGTCAAAGGAGTGCAGCTCTGACTCGTAGCTGGCAATGGGGACGAATCCTTCACCGTAGATCTCGAACTCCGCCAGATTGAAGGCGGTCTTCGACAAAACGAGCAACCGCAGGAACCTCCCCTGCAGAGATGCGAACTCCAGATCGACGACGATGTCTTTGTTCACCTCGACGCGACGCAGTTCCTCATACAGAGGTCGCCGAATGTCGTTGTAGTTCACCCCATCGTTGACGAAGATCGCGAAAGCCTCGATGAAGGAATCCGGGTCGTCTTCGGCGGGAAAGAAACGAATTCGGTTCAGCGGGAAGGGCGCACCCAGATCAAAGAAGAAGGCGGCGCCGGACTGGTTTCTGACAGCTTTAAAGAGAGCGTCCGTAGAGGTGTTGGGATCGCCGTCCAGCAAGTCCAGAGGCCCGTCGATGAGATTGAACTGGGTATCATTCGACCAAGCCCGGGGCTGACCGGCGGCGACGAAGTCTGTGGGCTGGCCGTTTGCCCAGACGAGTCCTGTCTCCGTGAGCAACTCGATGAGATTGGCGCCCTCACGCAACTCGAGGGGCTGCAGGCCGCCATCCACCTCCAGGGCGCCGCTCTGCGTCAGCGCAATCTGGTTGAATCCGTCACCCGATCCACCGACTCGCCACGACTGGGCTTGACCGGAGATTGTAGTCGCCATCAGCGCCGTGATAGCGATGATCGCGAAAAGACGAGCCATCGATCAGTTGTCTTTCACGGCGTCAGCAAGTGTGTTTCCGCGCAGGATATCGCGGCCAAACCTGAAGGTCAGGTCGATCTGTTCGACGGGCTCGTCGGCATAATCGAAACGGACTGCGATGTCATTGAGATCCACGTCGATCTGCGTGACGTCATCGTCGAGACGGGGAAACACGATGTAGCCGTCGGCGTCGGTGCCACTGAAGATGAAATTGCTGGAAAACATGGTCCGGTTCAGTACGTCCGTTCGGGTACGGAAGTCTGTGCGGCCCTGCCCGGTACGGCCCACCCAGTGCGCTCGATAGTATTCGTACAACTCCGCGAAGCTCAGCGGATCGTATTGTCGTCGGTTCGAGGCCGTAATCTGACTGACGTCTGGATCGATGCGGACCTTCGGAAATTGATAGTTGGCCACTTCCAGGCGAAAGACGGTGAAACGGCTCGGCGTCCAGTTTTCACCCGGTTTCGTGAGCTCACCAAAGGTGTATGGATTGACCTCCACGTTGCCCGATGGGGACACGAGCCGGTTCAGCTCCTCGTCCGTCATGGGGCGCAGTGTGATAGCCAGACGTTCGAGATCGTAGGTGATCGAGCCGTCGTCGTTGACGGTCATCCCCTCGACCTGCTCGTGAACCGGTCGGAAGGAAGTCGGAAAGTAGCGACCACAGGCGGGGGCCAGCACCAGGGCAACCACCGCCGCGACACAACAGATTCGCCAGCTATTCACCGGATCTCATCCTGAAAAGGTCGGAGTGCGGTTCACACCGCACAAAAGGTATGTGCAGAGATGGGAAAGAGTAGGAAAACAACGCAAATCGGGCCAGCCGGTGACTACCGGCTGACCCGACAAATGTACGTCCTACCAGGGGTTGCCCCCCAGAGGAAACTCCCTCAAAGATCTAGCGGAAGGAGTTTTTGATGTTGCCCCACGTCGACGTCTGGACTGCAGTTGCGGTGCCGGCGGTGTACTCGCCGATTCTCAGCAGCGTCGCGAGCGCGTAATACTGACGACCGGAGGCCTCGGGACCACGTGTGGTCCAGTCATTGCGGCCACCCGGGGTACCATCTTCGTTGGTACCGAAGGAAGAGTCGGGACCCTCACCATCCTCATACCAGAAAGCGAAGGGGAATCCGGCGCCATCAGGACCCGCGACAGCATCCATCTGCCACTCTTCACTGGCCGAAGGACCAGCGTCGTCCTGGAAAGCCAGAACCTTGATGTCGAACTCGTAGACGGTGGTTCCACCATCCGTCCACAGNTCCGCGGCGAACGCCTCTGGCGGATCGACGGTGACCGTGTGATTGATCCAAGGTTGGGTGCCATACTCTGCCCACGTGTCGGGCTCACCCTCGACGCCACCGTACCGGAATGTAACGTTGTTCGGCTCGGTCACGTCACCAGGAGCCATCATCCACTCCATCGTGAAACCAGACGCCGGACCGCGCTGACGACCGTGATCCTGGGGGTCATGACCCACCTGCAACATGTCGCCATCCCAACGGACGACACTGGTACCGTCGTGGTCGAGGACGTCATCGAAGGACTCCATGAACACGTACCAACGGTTCACGTCGCCACCCGCCCAACCCATGAGCGTGGTGATGTTGAGGTCACCGCGCGAAGGCGCAGGACGGTCACCTTCGTCACGCCACTCGTCCATCGCCAGAGTGAACTCGGGATCAAACCAACCCCAATCGCCCTTGTTTCCATCAGAGACCATGGAACCTGGATTGGGGACCTCCAGCATGTAGAAAGGAAGGCCTGTGCTGCCATTGCGATCGGCCAGTGCTGGCGGATCAAAGAACTGGGCGCTGGCGGCGCCAGCGACGAGCAGGGTTGCAACACCTGCTACTAGAAACTTCCGCATGTGCTCACTCCTTGGCGGTTGTTAGCGGAAAACGGCGGACCCAAGGTCCGGACAAACGTANGTCATAAATGTAAGGGTTCCTGTTTTGAGATCCAAGGAGTTTCTCACAGCTCCAATCCTGATGTCTGGCCTGAACCTGTAGAAATCTGGCCGAATCTGAACACTTTCCGCCCCTTGGGGGATACCATAGCTTGCTCTTACGCTTTTTCAGCAAGATAGAACAGGACTTCTCTGAAGGCGCCGGCCCTCCAGCCTCTAAACCGGAGTATCCCTACGATGCCGACACCCTTGTCACGACGCAGTTTTCTCTCTCAATCCGCCACCCTCGCAGCGGCGGGCGTCGTGGCCGGATCAGGCGCAACCACTCAACAAGCGGGTGCCATGGAAACACCGGCCCATCTCGATGGCTCGATCTTCGCCTCCACCTGGGCCTTCGGCAAGCTGGCCAACGAACAGGCGAGGCAGACATTGGCGAAGGGCACACTCCTCGATGCCATCGAAAGTGGCATTCAGCTGGTAGAGGCCGANGCGGACAATCATTCGGTCGGCATCGGCGGAACCCCGAATGCGAGAGGTGTGGTGGAGTTGGATGCGTGCATCATGGACGGCACCACCTACAATGCAGGCAGTGTAGCGGGCATGACCGGTATCGCCCACCCGGTCTCGGTCGCCCGTCGTGTGATGGAAAAGACAAAACACGTCATGCTCGTCGGCGAGGGGGCACGCCAGTTCGCCATCGACGAAGGGCTGGCTGAGGCGGAACTGCTCACCGAGGATCGGCGACTCAAGTGGGAGGCGTGGAAGAAAGAGCAGATCGAGATGAATCTGTCCGAGAGCCACGACACGATCGCGCTCGTCGGGCGAGCGGCGGACGGCACCCTTGCTGGGGGTTGCTCGACCAGTGGTTGGGGATACAAGCTGGCCGGTCGTGTGGGCGATTCTCCCATCATCGGCGGTGGTCTCTACGTAGACGGGCAGATCGGAGCCGCAGGCGCGACGGGCGTCGGCGAGAATGTCATGCGCTACTGCGGGTCGTTTCTGGCCGTGGAACTGATGGGACGAGGTGCGACACCGGAAGAGGCCTGTATCGATACGGTGCTCAGCATCGGTAGGAAGGATCCGAAATCACTGGAAGAGGTGCACGTGAACTTCGTCGCCATCGATCGGCATGGCCGGCACGGTGCAGCCGGGTCGGACGAAGGATTCGCCTATTCGATCACGACAGACTCTTCTTCCGAGGTGATCGACGCCGTCCACGTGACCGGCTGAGGCGGCCCCGTTCAAGCTTGCACGGCGAGGCCGCGGACAGGTTCAGACCTGTCAGCAGATCAGCCCGCGCTTGGCCCGAATGCCATGCAGAGGTGGATTGTCGCCGATCCATCGTTCGTCGGCAGGTTCGCTGGCCAGCTGATAACGTGAGTCCGAGGACAATCGGATCGAACGAGTCTGGTTGTCAGAACTCGCATGCATCGTATGTATGCTTAGTACGAGCAGGTCCCCGGCCTCGTAGGTGGCCGTCAACCAGCGGCCGCCGAGTTGGGCTCGTGTGGCAATCGCGTCAGCACTGAAGGACCCTCGCCCCTGCCAGTGGATGAGCTGGCTTTCTTCCGACGTCAGTTCGCGCTCCTGAGCCTGCGCTTCCTCGACGATTCGATCCGCTTCGTTTTCGTTGGCGCAGAACTTGTCCACGTCGGTGGAGCCATAACCGTCTCGCAATGCTTCGATCTTGTGGGAGCCCTCTAGCACGAGCAGGCCACCTGACTCGAGGGGGACATCCCCCAGTGGCGTCCAGGACGTCCATAGGTTCTTGGTGCCCCTCCCCATGTAAACGACGTCATAGTGGGGCTGCGTAGCCGTCGTCGTGCCCGGGGTCTTGGCGCGGAACCACGTGTAATCGAAGTGCCGGACAGGGCCGCCGAGAAAACGCTCGTAGAAGTCCATCATGGCCCCAGAGTAGAGCACCTTGTCCAGCGGTGCGTTGTCTCTGGCCAGATTGGGTGCAAAATTGATGCTGGAGTCCGGCTTCACGATGCCCGCCATCAGGTCGTGATCGACATCGTCCACGACGCCACCCTCGGCGAGGCGCCGCAGGACTTCTCGGCGAGCATCCATCACCTGATCACGATCGAGCAACCCGGGCAGATAGAGATAGCCGTCTTCGGCGACCCGCGAGCGAAGCGCATCCGCGTCGTGAGCGATGTCATCCGAGCGACGCAACTCACCGAGTGAATCGGCTGCCGCATCGAGGGGCTTGCCTGCAAACGTCAGTCCTGCGTCAGTCACTGTGGTCACGAGCCTGGCTCCGAAAACTGTGTGGGTTACGGGGAATATCCACCAGGTCAATCCAGTGGGGCCATCGGCCTGGGGATGTTCTGGAAGGAAAACCGCCGCAGATCGCTGGACCCCAATCCCGGTGTGTCTATGTAATACGTCTTGGCCAGGATGGGATCGTAGGCCGCTCGATGTGCAACGGCCGCCTTGATGCCCACCATGTGCAGGTCCTCCGGCACGATGCCCTGGCTTCGCAGTTGTCCCAGATCCATGGGGGGCGTCTTATACGTCGTGAGCAGAATTCGCACGCCCTGGTGCCTGACGACGGCGCTTGGCCCCATGTCGACGTGGCGTCCCACGAGAGATGCCAGATGTGATTTCTCGTTCTCTAATGTAAAGCGCCCATCCGTGAGATTCTCCAGTTTTACCTCCAGTGCCATGGGATCGCCATGGAAGCGGCCGAGCTTGGCACCGATGGACAGTTGAAGACGATCACCCTCACTGACTTCGTGACAGGCGGCTGCCACGGCAGGGTCATTGATCACGACCACGGCGTTGTCCACTTCGTAGCGCAGGAACGCGGCCAGAATTCCAGTGCCGTCACCAGGAGTCCCCCCTCCGATGTTGTCGGAAGGCTCCACTATACCGATCGGCCCGCGACCAAAACGAACTGCCTTGGGCATGACCTCGTCGATCGGTGGATCGAGGGGGTTGCCTTCAGTTGTTCGAGCCAGTGCCTCGTCGGCAAGAGGCTCCAGCCAGGCACGCGCCTGCTGGGCATCGCCCACGGTGGTGGCGCAAAAGGAAACTCCCGCACAAGGGATATCGGCGTAAGAAAAGCCCGGCAGCACACAGACCTCGAGCAACTCAGGGTGGTCAAGTTCGAGACGGCGGGCCATCGATTCGAAGGCGAGTACCGGATCTGCCGCAGACGCCGTGCCTTTGGGGCTGTAGAGCACCGGCGGTTTCACGGCCACAACCTGGGGAGTCAATCGCTCGGAGATCACACGGTCGAGGAGTTGGGCAGCGCGAATCCCAGCCTCTCGCGCATCGGTATGTGGGTTCTCACGGTAGCTGGTGAACAACGTCGCGTGTTCGGCCATGTCGAAACTGAAGTTCGCGTGCAGGTCGAGATCAGCCGCGATGGGAAACCTCACGCCCTCTTGATCACCAAGGCGATCCGTCAGCACGCGACGAATCCGGCGAAGGATCTCCCCTTCCCCATCTGCGAAGCCCTGGAAGGTCATGGCCCCGTGGAGGATCAGCAGAATGCCGTCGATGCCCGCGGTCAGGGCCGCAAACAGATCCTGCTGCACATCATCCCACCATGTTTCCAGAACGTCGTCGGTCACCGTCCCTGACGGCATGGCCGCCCCGTAGCGTGAGGGGTAGACCTGCCAGCCACGGGCCGTGGCCACCTCCAGGGCGCCCCCCATGGGGGATGCGTCGCCGTCGCAGCGCGCCAGCATGGCTTCGCCGCGCAGCCAAAGGGTGTGCTCGAAGGCGTCGAGGCCAGTCCGTTCACTGAGGAAGGTGTGCGTCTCGTGCACGAGACCGGCGACAAAGACATGCGGCATCTGAATGCGATCCGGTTGCTGGAGTGATCGATCGACGGCTATCTTACTCAGTCCCCCCGGCATTGCGCCAGTGTCTGGTGATCGATGCCAATGATCAAACGCTCCCCTCGACAGATCCTCTCTTCCTGCGAACAAACGGAGACCTGATGCGCAGTATGCGTCATCTGAGTACCGGGCTCACGCTCTGTGTTGCCCTCATTCTTGCAGCTACAAAGCAAACCGCATACGGTGCGCGATATTCCATTGGGGATGATCCACCCTTCGCCGCAGCCCTGCTGCTGGAAGCCGAGACGGGGACCGTCCTGTTCTCCTACAACTCCGACAAGGCAAGATCGCCGGCAAGCACGCTGAAGTTGCTGTTGCAACTTGTCGTGATGGACGGTGTCCAGGCAGGGCGCCTATCACTGACAGATTCGATCTACACCTCCGCCTGGGCGAGTCGAATGGGTGGATCTCAGGTGTTTCTACGAGAGGGCGAGGTCTTCCCTCTCGAAGAGTTGATGCATGCCATCGTGATCGCGTCGGCCAATGACGCCTGTGTTGCCGTGGCCGAGCACATCGGGGGGACCGTCGAGGGATTTGTCGACCTGATGAATGACAAGGCGGAGCAGATCGGTCTCACACAGACACGGTGCGTCAACGTTCACGGCCTGGACGACACACCGGCCGATGAGGGGAATCTGACGAGTGCCCGTGACCTGTCGCTCATCGCACTGTCTCTCATTCAGCATCCGCAGATTCTCGAGTGGTCCTCCATCCGTTCAGCACCTTTCCGTGATGGAAAGTTCAAACTGTGGGCGACCAATCGCCTTCTGCGCAAATTCCCCGGACTCGATGGTCTCAAGACGGGGTACACGCAACGCGCCGGATACAACCTCGTTGCCACAGCGAAACGCCGTGACATGCGACTGGTGTCCGTCGTGATGGGAAGTCGTGGGGAGCGCGCCCGCGATAAGGAGTCCGCTCGGCTCCTGTTGTGGGGCTTCAACAATTTCGTAAAGGCCCCCATCTCCGTCGCCGGTGATTCCTCCGGTGTCGTTGCCCTGGACTGGGGACTCTCGCCTGACGTCACTGCGGTCACTGCCGGTGGAGCCATCGCCGTGCTCACACCTGAGGAACGACGGCGTCTGCATCACGAAGTACGGCTACCCACATTGTGGGAGGCACCCGTCAAAGAAGGCGACAGTCTTGGCGTGTTGGCGATCAGCCTCGACGACAGCCTCCTGGCACAGATCGACCTGGTGGCGGCGACGAGCATCGAACGGATGTCGGTCTGGGAGAAACTGATGAGTTACTTTTAGGCACGATTGTAGGGGAACTACTCGGTGCATCCGGTTCGATGCCTGCTCCAGTATCCGTAGTAGCGCCGCTACTTGTGGTAGCGCCCGCCACCGTGCAGCAGATCGAAGGAACGGTAGAGCACCTCCAGCAGCAACAGCCTTGCCAGTCCGTGTGAGAACGTGAGGCGAGAGAGAGACCAACGTTCCTGCAGTTGCTGTTCCACGCCTGCGGGCATCCCGTCGGCGGCACCGATGACGAAGACGAGATGAGATCGGCCTTGCTGCTGCAAGCGGCCGATGTGATCTGCGAGACCTTCGGAATCAAAGACCTTCCCATCGATGCACAACCCGACCACGTGTCCACGCTCGAGATTCTTGGGCAATGTGGTCGTATCTGACCACGACTTGACGGTCTCGTGCGCCACGCGAGTGTGCGCCGACATGCGGCGCACGAATTCTGCTTCCGCCTCCTCGAAGTCGCTTCGGCCGCGCACGAAGCTGACGATCGTCACCTGCATCTGTAAACCAGTGGCCGTTGGATCGGCATGGACGATCTAGTAGTTGTCGGGTTGAATCGACCAGTCACGATCGGCCAGTGGCAGTTCGACTCTGCGGCCATCGGCTCGATGAGACGCGACGAGGCCGAAGATGATCTCCTGACTTAGACGGGCACAGTCGATCCCACCCATCGTCTCGGATCCCCCATCCAACGCCGTCACGAGGTCTTCGATGGCGCGCAGCGTGCCACTCTCGATGGGCGCCGCCGGCGCGTCCTGCTCAACGAGTTCATCGAACTCGGCCGTGCGACGCCATGTATACCCGATCCCGTTGGAGAGGGTGCGCAGTTTTCCCTCGCTACCGCTGATCTCGAACTCATACCCACCCGAGGCGACCAGGTAGCCGTGCACACCCGTGGCGAATCGCACGTATCCCTGTTCGATCGCCGGATCGACGGTGAGCCGGTTGCCGTCCCAGTCTGAGTCCTGGAAACGTGCCGTGCCCTGCACGAAATCGACATCCGCGTCGCCCGAGAGATAGAGCAGCATGTCCGCGGTGTGCGTGTGTCCCCACTGAGCGCTGCTCGCACCACAATTGGCGACGATGGCCTGTAGATCGCCGATGTCTCCGGCCTCGACCATAGATCGCATGCGCTGGTAGAGCGCCACGTAACGTCGCTGAGTTCCGTAGTTGAACAGGACCCCCTTTGCGGCCAGGGCAGCTGCCATAGCATCGGCTTCGGCGGGTGAATTGCACAGCGGCTTCTCGCAGTAGACGGCGCCCACGCCGTTCTCAGCAGCGAAGATCGTGACCGGTGCATGGGGTGACGGACGCGTGGCAATACAGACGACGTCGAGCCCCTCCTTGCGGATCATCTCCTCGGCATCCGTGTAGGTCGTCGGGACATCATATCGGTCGGCTGCAGCCTGAGCCTTTTCTGCGAAGGGATCGCTGACGGCTACCAGATCGGTACGATCACATGCCACCACGGCGGCGGCATGTGAATAGGGCAGAAACAGATCTGCATTCGGCCGATCACGCACTTCGTCATCGATGGTGGTACCCATTCTCCCACAACCGACCAATCCCACTCGATATGTCTTGCCCATGCTTGACCCTCTCCTTGGATGCCGTACTTTATTTCGCCTGTACAGAGTGACGGGCGATTAGCTCAGATGGTTAGAGTGCCTGCTTGACATGCAGGAGGTCACTGGTTCAATTCCAGTATCGCCCACCATACTACGACCCCACGCAGATTCCGTCGCTGCGTGGGGATTCGTGTTTGTGACCTACGCCCTGCGGGCGGGTCACGGGTGCAGGCAATTCCAGCGTCGCCCACCATTGTAAGCCCCTGGAGACACCTCCGGGGGCTTTCTGGTTCTACGCCTCGATCTTCACCACCACACAGGTCATGTCATCCGCCTGTGGTTCCTCGCCCGCAAACTCTCTGGCCTTGCTCATCAATCGCTCTACCAAGTCCTCTGCGCTGATTCCTTCGACGCAAGCCTCCCGCACAGTTTCGATCGTTCGATCGTAGCCGAACATCTCGTCTGATGGATTGATCGCCTCCGGTATCCCATCGGAGTAGAGGACGAGATAGTCGCCTCCGTGAATACGGAGGCGGATGCATCCGAGATCTTTCTCAGAAAGCAGAGGTCCTTTCTCGGCGTGAAGATCGACCGAGAGGCATCAGCTGCTGAGCCGTTGAAGATGTGCTCGAAATTCCATCCAACAGCATCGTCCCGGAACAAGGAGGTGCCCGGAAACGCAGCGTTACACAGCGGGTTGAATCCGCTGCCCTGCCGGGAAGCGTTGGCCACATTGTCGAGAAGGGTGCCCTCCCAGCCATGGGCCCTCAGTCCGACCTGGTGGACCTCGTTCTCAGATGGATCATCGTGTCTGCTCACGTGGAACGACTCCTTGTCACTCCGATTCGTCCGGTTCCTTGTAGGCGATGACGCTGACCTCCACCTTGAAATCGAAAACGATCTCGGCGCCACCGACGCATGCGCGGGCGGGAAAGATCCCGTTCTTGAAGAACGAGGCATACGCCTTGTTCATCTCGTGATAGTCCTCGATGCTCTCCAGGTATACGGTTGCCCTCACCACGTCGTCGAAGGTGTAACCGTTCTCCTCTAGGACGCGCCCCACGTTCTCCATCACCTGCCGTGTCTCGGCATCGACGGATTCTTTCACATCGGCCCCATCCGGTGTGCGGGCAACCTGCCCACTCACATAGAGCGTATTGCCTGCTTTGCGTGCGGCACTGAAAGGCAGGGTACGGATGGCGACGGCTTCCTGAGCGCTGAGGGCGGTGACCCCCACCAGGCTGATACAGATGGCAAGCAAGGAACTTCTCATGATGTCTCCTGTTGGTCGATGAACGATGCCGCGTACGGCGGCCCCTCCGTGGCGATGAAATCTGAGGGTGGCAGAACAAACGCCCTGTCGACGCTGTTCACAACCCAATCCTTCGTTGCCGCCGTTCACCCACCTGTCTATCATGGACGTACAAGGTGCAGCGGCGTCCGGCCATCGCATCTGTGACCACGAAGGGATGATGAAGTGATGGAACGACGCGCATTCTTCAAGGGGCTGCTCGCCTCCGGGGTCGCCCTCGAAGCGATTCCACGCTCGGTGTCCGCAATGGGTTCGAAAGGACCCAGGCCTGTCGAAGAGCAACTTGGCCAGTTGGCCACAGATGTGTCCGACCTGGCGGTTGGCGACGGTGGCCTGTGGCAACGTGTGCGTCGAGAGTTCCAGATGTCCGACAATGTCATACACATGAACAATGGCAGTATTGGCGCCTCGCCCCGCGTCGTAACCGACGGCATCGTCGAAGCTCTGGGTCTACTCGAGGCCGATCCCTATCACAACACGTGGGGAGGTCTTGGTGCGCAGATGGAGACGGTCCGGCAGAAGGCGGCCACATTCATCGGTGCGGATCTCGATGAGGTCAGTCTTGTGCGAAACTGCACCGAGGGCATGAACAACATTGCCACGGGGCTGGATCTTGAA
>PATE01000057.1 GCA_002712305.1 Gemmatimonadota bacterium
ACCTGCTGAATATGCTGTTTGCGGGCATCCCCGTCGGGCAGATCTTCAGCGATCAGTCCCGCGTAGATCTCGATACCACTGAGAGGATTGCGCATCTCATGTGCCACGCCCCCGAGCATTTGCCGCAGTTGTGCATCGCGGGCCAGGATTTTCTGCCGCATCTCCTCCATCGTTTCACCGAGCATGCCGATCTCATCGGTCGCCTCGATATGCACGGCGCGTTCCAGATTGCCCCGTCCGATCTCACGAGCTGCTGTGACGAGCCGCTTGACGGGACGCGTGATGTGACGCGCGACCCCCACGGCAACCACGAGGGTCACCAACGCCCCCAAAGCGGCAAAGAGAACGACCGAACGCTTGAAACCGAGGATCGCCTCCATGTAGCTGGCGCCGATGTCGACCCCCACGCCGGCGATCACATCTCCCGTGCGCGGATGGATGATCGGCGCATACCCCGTCATGTGGTGGACACCAGTATCTTCGTCGATGAACCGGCGCGTATGGGTCACCTGGCCCTGAAACGCCTCGCGGACCTTTTCGCGATGGAAGCGGTCGTGCTGTACTTCGTGCACGTCGCGGCCAATGCGTGCTCCCGGTCGTGTATCCAGAAGTCCCCGACCCGAGGGATCAAAGACATAGATCCGGCGAGCCCCCAGGGCCTGGGAATCCCTGACCAGCTTACCCACCTCAATGTGATACCAGTTGAAGTTTTCGTATCCAGGCTGAAGGAGTCGCAAGACTTGATGCTGGCTACTCAAACGAGACGCGATCAACTGGGTCTCGGCCATCAGATGTGTCGCCAGTTGTCGCTCCAGACTGTCCAGCGCCTGTCGATAGAGGGTCCAACCACTGACGGCGAGCACGATCATGGAGAGGGCGACAAAACTCAGGACCAATCGTCGACTGAGGGTGCCACGTCGTGGATGGCGAAGAAAACGGAACGCGGCATTCACAAGGACACCTCGACCTGTGAACAAAACTCCGCACGACCGCGGACACCGGGGCGCAGATGGAACAGTGAGCCCGCCAGAGGGCCATTCGCCGCACGATCGTGCCCCCCTGCGGTGGTCACGTACAGATCTTCCAGATCCGGTCCCGCGAAGGTGGCGCAGGACACCTTCTGCGTCGGAAACTCGACCCGCAGCAACTGTTCCCCCGTCGGGCTGTATCGCACCAGACAGGCGCCGTCCCACCGTGCGCACCAGACGCATCCCTCTGCGTCGACGGTCATCCCGTCAGGCACACCCGCCTCGTCCCGCGTGTCGGCAAACACGGCGCGGCTGCGCAGATCCCCTGTGGCCTGGTCGTAGTCGAAGCGGGAGACTTGCTTGGTCCGTGAGTCGATGAAATACATCTGGTCGTTGGTTGGTGTGAATCCCATACCATTGGAACACCCGACCTCGTCGAGCAGTTCCGTGAGACTCCCATCCAGGTCGAGACGATACAGCCGACCTCCGACAGCTGCGGTGGGCATGGTACCGCAGAAAACCCTCCCGAGGGGGTCGGCGATCACATCGTTGAAACGCGAGTCGCGTTCGGGTTCGATTCCGTCGATGAGCAACTGCAGATCCTGCCCCTCTCGCCAGACGCCGATCGCCCCACCATCCATGAACAGCAGCAACGCACCATCCTGTTGAATGGTAAAACCGCCGATTGCACCCCCTTCGCGCTCGAAAACGACGGCGTTCTGTTGCGTCGCCGGATTGTAGCGATACAGACGGCCACGAGGGATGTCGACCCAATACAAAGCGGATTCCTCCGCGTGCCACAGGGGCCCCTCTCCGGTCTGACAAGGCAGGTCTACGACACACACCGGTTCCAGATCGCGGGAAACGGGTTCTCCGACAGTGACGGACGATGGGCCGCTGTCCGGATGCTGCGCGGGCGCCTCGATGAGCGACGAGCCCTCGCCTGCCGCAGAAGACTCGCCGTCGATCTCGACCTTCAAAGACTCGGCCACGTGGACAGAGACCACGCGCTGTGGCCGCCAGCTCTCCCAGTATTGGCCGAGCCGTCGTAGAAAAAGGGCAGGCTTCTCGGCATAGATTTTCCCACCGAGCACGCGGCATTCCTCTTGCACGCGTCGACGCCTCGCATAGATCGCCACGATCATCCCTTGTCGCTGGTCGCCTGCCAGCATCTGGGCCGGCATCTGCTCTCTGATCACCTGGGAGAGTACGGCGCAGTCATGATCAAGACCCAAAAAATCGCCCAGTTTACCGAGTTCTTCCTCCAGTGATCGCATCGGCCCTGGCCAGATCGGACCCAGCATCTGCGTGTGATAGGTCAGATACTTCACACGCTTGCGCCAGTCGTGGAGGGATTTGACCGAAGGTCGCCAACAGCACTCGTCGTATTCGGCGCGCCCCCGGGTATAGACTCGGCCAATGCCACCCGCCAGATCAGGCCAGTCGCAACCCTCCAATGGCCAGTCATCAATACGAGCCTGAGCGACCTGCAGGCCCCGAGCGATCTCCATAAACGTCTCATCCTGCGGGCCTTGTGCCTCGTAGGCGTCTCCGTGGCGGCGAATCAGCCATGCATGCACAGCTCCCACAGAGGGCGCCAGATCGGTGGGCAGGTCTTCATACACCGACTCGAGGGTAGAGACCAGGACCGTCGCATCGCGCAGATTCGACAGTTGGGCCGCCGCCTGACGATACGTGTCATTCTCGTGGCCAGAGTGAGCTTTCCCGAGAGGCGCTCGCACCAGGCGGACGAGGCCCCGCATCCGCTTCATAGACTTGCGAGCCGAGTGCACGTCGTCGTCACGGTTGTCACTGCCGTGAACAAGACGACTTACGGCACGGGACAGCTGTTCATGGGCGACGCGGCGGACCGAAGCCTCGACCGTCTCGTCTACCTGAAGGCAGTAGGCCATGGATGGAGAATGGCTCGAGTCAAAGGGGGCTCAACACTGAGCGCAAGATACCCAGGACTCCAGGGAGTGTCCAGACACAACCTGCTGTGGCTACAGGTACTTGGCCCACTTTTCGCAGATAGAAGGACTTGGCATGTCGGGTCTGCGTCGTTATCTGTTGCACGTCGGTGCAGAGCCAACAGACCGGTGCGATTCACTCTCATCCAACTGATACCGATTATGAAATGGGTTCTACCCTTTGCCTTGCTGCTCCTCACCTCGTGCGGGGACGACCACGATATGGCGGATGTCACCGTCTCTTTCCGTCACGTCGTCGAAGAGTCACCGCTGGTCTTGAACCTGGTCGACTATGGCAACGAGGTCGGCGAGAGCTACAACGTGACCCGTCTCGAATACATCCTGACCGACATCGTCCTGATGCGTGACGATGGCACGAGCGTCAACTTGCGCGATGTGTTCTATGTCCGTGTGCCAGAGAATGAAACAGGTGATGGAGCAGATGAGACGACGCGCTTTCTCACCCGGCGGATCCCGGGTGGTTCCTACAGCGCCGTCTCTTTCCGTTTTGGCGTTCCCGCCGGAGCGGCGTTTGGTGACTTACCCAACGAGGTGAATCTGAACCAGATGGAATGGCCCGTTCCCATGGGCGGCGGCTATCACTACATGCGTATAGAAGGGCTCGTCGAGGGCGGTGCCGAACCGCTTCTGGCGCACCTGGGTCCATCGCGTGGCGGGGACTTCTCCTTCGTCGTGGAGCTACCCATCGATCTGTTCGTCGATGGTGAGCAAACGCAGGTGCAGATCACGATGGATGTGGATCGGTGGTGGCAACCAAACATCTACACCTTCACCGGTCGCGGCATGATCATGGGAAACCCTCAGGTACAGGCACTGCTGTCGGACAACGGACCAGGCGTGTTCAGCGCGGCATCGATCCCTTAGGACACAATCAGTGAGTTGCCCCCTCCGCTGACAGCTTTGTCAGCGCCGTCAGCAGGAGATCGACCTCTTCCTCAAGCAGATAGAAGGGCAGCGAGGCACGCAGCCCTTCGTGGGAATGGGGCAGGGGTTTGATCACGATGTTCCAGCGATCGCGCAGCGCGTTGGCCAGATCAGCACCCGTCCAACCCGCCAAGCCGAAACTGACCAGGGCGGCCGACTCTTGGAACGCCGTGGGCGTGAATAGCTCTGCACCCTCAACCTGTGCCAGCCCCTGCTTCAGCCTCGTCGTCAGCGATCCCACGCGATCCCAGATCGCCTCAGGGCCAATCTCGGTCAACCAGTCACACGCGCAGGCCCATGCATGCACCAGAGGCCAGGACCAGGGACCGAATTGGAAGCGCTCGGCGGAGGCGTGCAGTTCGTACGTGTTGGCGTTGAAGTCCAGCCACTTCTCGCCGCGACCGCCCGCATAGGTGACGCGGATCGTGTCGAGCATCTCCGACCGCACCCACAAGGCCCCCGCCGCATAGGGGGACATCATCCATTTGTAGGACAGCAGGCCCGCGTAGTCACACTGCAGATCGCGCAGACGATACGGCACGACGCCACAGGAATGGGCCAGATCCAGAAAACTCGAAATGCCCCGCTCGCGAGCCGCGTGGCACTGCGCTTCGACAGGAAACCGATAGCCCAAATCTGTGGTGACATGGCTCAGCGCGAGTAGTCTCGTCCGCCCCCCATCCATGGCCTGAACTGTGGCGGCGACCGCCTCTTCTGGTGTATCTGAGAGGGGCACTTTGACGATCTCTACGCCCGACAGATCCCGCAGATGCAGACAGGGTAGCAGCAGTGCCGCCTCTTCATCGGCGGAGATCACGATGCGGTCCCCCGGCTGCCAGTCCATCCCGCGCAACACCGTCTGAAAGCCCTCGCTCACCCCCCGCATCAGAGCCAGTTCGTCGGCACTAACGTCGAAGAAGCGGGCGATGGTCTCCATGGACCGGCGACGACGCGGATATTCCTCTTCGGGATAGATCACATGCAGCGGTCCACGAACCAGCAACTCTTCCATGAGGCGAATGTGCTCACGCGCCACCGGCTCAGGCGTGATCGATACACCCCCGTTCTGAAACCACACGTAGTTGGCCAGCGCCGGGAATTGCGCGCGGATGGCATGAAGGTTGATCCCCTGCCCATCGGTCTGCGGCGTGCTCAAACCAACCCCCACAGACGCTGACGATCTTCAGGCCAGTCCGACCAACCCGGATGAATGTGTTTCAGCGCCTCCAGATCGCGCGTTCGACCTCCCGCCGGATAGTAGTTCCACCCCATTGCCCGTCGAGGGCCGGCGGCTGTCTTCACACCCGTCGCATGCCACGTGGACGGTGTCCACACCAGGGTCCAGCGCGGATCGAGGACGACCTCGACCTCATGCGGGTGTCGAGCGAAACACATCTCTGGCGTCTCATCGTGGGTGCCTGTGGCCAGCTCCAGCTGCAGCAATTCGTCGGCGACCTCGTCGGGAGGCCGGTTCTGCGAGCCGGGCAACACCCGCAGAGGGGCATTGCTCGTGTCGTGTCGATCCAGGGCGGTGCGAAACGAGACCTGCTGAGCGTCGGGGCCGCCGTCGGTGTGCCACTGCACCTGTTGTTGGGGCCGGCCATCTTCGCCGATCACCGCCACCGCAGAGCCTAGACCGACTGCCCCGATGTGGACGGTCTCGGTACCGAGGATTCGCCGCGCCCCGTCGAGCAACTCCGGGTGCTCCACCATCTGCAGCAGGGGTTCTCCCACCATCAACCACTGACAGGCGAGTCGATTGAATCCCTGCGGAAACTCCGTGGCCTCCCATTCGGGTTCGATATCCTGCTGCGCCCGATCCACGGCCCGAACACCCTCGGCGCCCAGCGGATTTGGGATCAGAAAGAAGCCGTTGCGTTTGAAGTGGTTGATCTGGCCGTCAGTTATCACCAAGCCTTGCTCAGGAGATGGACTCATGCGGCGGCCACCGTCATGCCCTGCAGGGCGGCCTCGCCGATCTCGACGCCCAACCCGGGCGCCTCGAAGGGATACAGATAGCTGCCTTCGGCGCGTACGCGCTGCTTGGCAGGCGATGTCGTGTACAGGACCGGCCCCATCGGATCACAGGGTAGACTGATCTGTGGTGAAGAAATCCCCACCGCCACCTGTGCACTCACGCCTAGTGTCGATTCCTGGTCGGTGCCGATGAGGCATTTCATGCCCGCTCCCTCACCAAAGGCAAGGATCCGTTTGATGTTTGTCGGCCCCGCCGCGACACAGGCCACGTTGAAGGCATTGCAGGCTTCAAAGTGGGCTGCCTCGTACGCTTGCTGCAACGTGTTGATGTGCCACGTGACTGGCAGATCCACTCGCCGGGTAAACTGCGCCGACGCACGCATGTCCCGACTGGGCTGTTCAAAGTGAAAGGGATCATGGTGGCGCAGCGTATCCCCATACCTGACCGCCTCCTGCCAGTCCTTGAAGCGACCCGAAAAGTCGATGGACTTCAGCTTCAGTGCGTCGCCATGGCGGCTCTTCATCTCGGTGAGAAAACGGTTGTCCAGCTCCGCATCTCCGGAGACATAGTAGCGAAACAGATGATGACCGAGATCGACGAGGCGCTGCAGGTAGGAGGCGGCATTCTCGAAATCGTCCCGGACCTGCCAGCCGAAGATCGGATAACAGGCATACAAGCGGTCGCGCACCTTGCCACCGAGCATCTGATAGACCGGCACGCCCTGAACCTTGCCATTCAGATCGTAGAGTCCAAGATCGATGGCCGATGCCACATGCCCGTCCGACACCGAAGAGGGCCACGAACGAGATTGCATGAATTCGCTCAGCTCCACAATCTGTCTGGCGTCTCGGCCCACCAGATGCTCGTTGAGCGCCTGCGCCAGGGCCGGCACATCGTCACTTCGAGAATCGGAGGCTTCTCCCCAACCGATGGGTGCATCACCGTCGACATGGATCTTCACCAGAACGTGTCCAGAGATGTATCCGTAGAATCGCGGTGTTTCGATCTGGATCACTTCGATCTTCTGAATCTTCATGTTCTCATCTCATTCGTTGGTTTCTTGGTCGCCAATCGCCGCCAATTCACCTGCCGCCTCGCATCCTCGCCGCCCCATAGGGAATCTCAACCGTCACCCGGGAACAATGGACGGCGCTGGCCCCTGGGCGACCCACTCATCTCCGGCGAGGGCCTTGGCCAGCGTCATCGTCGCAGAGGCTGCGTGCCATGCAGTCGACTCCTGGCTCACACTGTAGATCTGGTAACAGTAGGCCAGCGTTCCGAGACGCTCTGCCAGATTGGTGAACTTCCCCGCCTCACACAAGGGGGTCGAGCGTTCGATCGGTGTGACGCGCCAATCGAGGTTCAGGGCCAGCAGGGCCTCATTGACGCGTTCCAGGTCGCCATGTCGTTCTACGTCGAACCACTCGGCGGCCATGGGGTTGAGCTTGTGCGAACGAACGTCCTGATAGTGTGTGTGAAACTCGAGGTATCCCGCCGGTCTAAGCGCCTCGCTGTGGCGCCACAACGCCTCGGATTCAATGGGCACGTCGTCGTCGCCCGCCAGCAGACGGCCGAAACTGAACATCGGCACTTGCCCACACCCATTGGTGCAGGATCGGCCTTCGGCGGTTCCATCTGGATTGGGCAACGGGATCAGCACGAAGCGGAATCGATCCAACAGTCTCTTCGACAGTGCGCTGCCATCGTTGAGTGCGTGAGCCACCCCCAGAACCGGCTGCGCTGCAGGCTCTGCCGGCTGCATGGTCGCACTCACGAGAATCACCTCATCCGCCGGCGCACCGTCGGCCTTTCGTGAATCGAGGCACAGCAGTGGACGCCCGCCGGCCGTCGTGCCCACCTGGTCGACCTCAAAGGGGCCGGTTTGCGTCAACATCTGCATCTCGGTTTCGACGTCGGCGCTGCTGACATACGGCTTGTTGGCCACCTGCACTGTGGCGCCCGCCGGAACATCAACGTCGAGTTCGACATACTCGTCCCTGACAAACCGGGTATGTCCTTCACCGATAGGCCACCAGCGACCGTCGCGTTTCTCCCAGTAGGGCGGATCCATGTACGATTTCCCATTCGTCTGACTGAACAGGAATCTCAGCGTCACCCGCTGGTCGACGCCGGCCGACGATGTAACGCGCACATGGCACGCGTACTCTCGCGGCACACCAGAGCCGCCGAAATGCTCCTCGAGCGCGGCGGTAAACCATTCAGATACCGGCTCGGACTGGATGGCGATTTCATAGACGCCGTCAGTCACTTCCACACCTCCTGCGCTACCGGTGTCGAAGTCGCTGTCGATGGCGATCTGTGGCTGGGAATCTTCAAATCTCATGTTCGCACCTCGATCACGTCAGCCAGGGCAAGTCGCACCGTACCCGCCCGCTGACTGCGCACTTCAATCGTGCCCTGTGGTCTGCCTTCTAAACGCACGACCCACTCGACCTTACGACGCTGTCTCTCTGAAACCCCGTCCCCGCGCCACGGTCCACCGCCAAACCCGGCCAGTTGCCCCAGGTACTCGATCTCTTGCCCCGAAACGATCGTTCCCGCTCCATCGAGTTCGATCCGTGCCTCCACATCGGTCACCTGTTTCTGTTTCAGCGCCTGCTCGGTGACATGAGTCGGGAAATATCCGTCGTTGTGCACGTCGATGGCGATCCGGAAAACACCCTCTGCGATACTCTCCACCTCATGCACCGACACACGCAACTGCGGCGACGCCTGGGCATGAGCGATGAGAAAACGCGTCTCCATGGCACACGTGTCGGCCAACATCGACTCGGGCGCATTGTTGCGCAGCAGACGACGCCAGCCGCCGATCTCTACCGGTCCCAGCTGAGGATGATCGAAGGGGCGCCAGTCGAAGAAACCCTCTCCTCCAAGTTCGTCGTCATTCCATGTCAGCAGCGCCAATTCGACCTGCTCGAGACCGTCGAGATCGCGCTGCTTGTTCATCTCACTCAACGCCAGGTAGTCGCGCCCGGAACGCGCTCGCAGATCCCACAACTCGACCGTGTAGGCCACGAGGCCGCGAAACTCATAACACCAGCAGCCAAAGTCACCGTGAATCGCGTAGACGTCGTCGTTGAGCGTGTAGTCGGAGAACAGGACATAGCCCGTTTCCTCGACACCGAGACGCCCGATCTCCCAGATGCGACGCAGATCCTCTGGCGGCATCTGTTTGTCCGTCTGGGTTGAGGGCGGCCGGATGATCGACTCCATCCCGGTGTGCAGGGAGTGGGCCCCACAAAGATTTGGATGGGCCGTCACGAATGCCGCCAGTGCCCGGGTTTCGGGCTCCGACATGGGATACTCTCCCGCGCCAGACTGCTGGGACTCAGGCTGCCAGTTAGCACCGAAGTTCCGATTGAAATCGAGCTCCTGCTTCGGTGGCGCCACCCCCACCTCGACCCCGTCGAAGTCGTGGATCAGCCCCTCGGGAAAGACGCGGAAGTACGTGCCTCCGTGATCGTGAAAACGCCGGGGCACCAGAAGGCGCGGGTCGGACGACGAGACTTTCCACCCCCCCCCGGGATCCACCATCCGCATCGACAGGATCTGGCCATTGCCATCGACATCTTCCATGTGAAGCCCCGAACGGGCCTCCTCGCGTGGATACATCCGCGTGCCGGAGCGCACCCAGCCGACGCCCGATAACACGTGCTCCACACCATCGGGACTGATCATGGGGATGACGTAAAGGGCTGTGGTATCGACAAGCCGGGTGATCGTTTCGTCATCCCCGTATTTCGACAACACAGTCCAGGCAAAATGGAGTGCCGCCATGGACGCGGTCACCTCACTGCCGTGTATGTTGCCGTCCACGAGAAATCCCGGCTTGTCCCGAGGCTCACCGGCACCGGTGATCGTCATCGCCCAGATCTCGCGTCCCTCGTGACTCGTACCGATCGATTCGAGTGAAGCCGTATCGAATTCGCGCTCGAGATTCTTGAGGAGTGCTGTCAGTTCGTCGTATCGCAGGTATCGATCAAATACTGGCGCGTCCATGGGTTCCACAGGGCGTTGGTTTGGGAAAAGAGCAGATGGGCCGACAATGATAGGGCACACACGTCCTTTCCACAGGCGGTCAGATTCCGAGGGCGATGGCTGGACGCTTGACAGACCCGGCGGTCACGTCGCAGGCTAGATCCAGCGTTCCACAAGCATCGCGACAACGAACCCTCTGAGCCTGTCGAGAACATGATCCTCAACGAAGACCGCCCACACCTTAGATCGAGCCGATGGATACGCGATTGATCCTTGTGGAAGGTTGTCCCGGTTCGGGCAAGTCCTCCACCGCCCAGTTCCTGGGTCGCCAATTGCAGCGCGCTGGCCACACCTGTCGTTGGTATTACGAAGAGGAGCGGCCCCATCCTCTGGCAGCCCTCAAAGGGATTGATCGGTCCAAGGGCTATCGGGAGTTCGGCACGGCGGCCCTCATCCGCTGGCGCGACTTCGTGAGGCGTGCCCGCCGATCGAAAGAGATCACCATTGTCGAGAGTCATTTCTTTCAAAACCTGATCACCCCCTTGCTGCGCGCCAATGTGAAACCGGAGCGCATCGGCAAGGTCGTTCACAAGATGGCGGAATTCGTCGCGCCCCTCCGGCCCATGATGGTCTATCTGCACCAACCCGACTATGCCACCACGATGCGTCGAATCCTCGATGAGCGAGGCGCAAGAATTGAACACTACATCCGCCTTTCCGAAAACAGCGCTTACGGCAAGCGTCACGGCCTTGAGGGATTCGACGGACTCGTCCAGAACTGGGTCGACACACGAACTCTCATGGAGCAACTGATAGAGGACCTGGAGTTCCCCACGCTCAGTATCGACAACAGTGCAGGCGACTGGTCGGCATACCTTGAGCAGATCGGTGAGTTCCTGTCGACCCCGTTCCAACCCGCCCCGGCCTTGAGTGCCGACGCATTGCCGGCGTACGCCGGCACTTACACCTACCGAAGCAATACGGCACCCCGCCGTGCCGCCGGCACAACTCGATTCGGGAGGATGAACGTCAACCGCCGTGTCGGCGGGCTCCCCCGGTCGGTAGCGCTGCACCATCAGAAGGAAGTGGAGTTCACGATCTCGGTGGAGCAAGGCGAGTTGGTTCTGCGCGATTATGGCTGGCTGTGGCCGACGAATCGCTTGATTCCTATCGACAAGGACATCTTCGACATCCGCTCCTGGCCTTTCCAACTGCACTTTGAGCGGGAAGCCGGTGAGATCGTCGCCGCGACACGCCAGAGCGAAACAACGCGGTGGCTGATCACGGGGCAGCGGTATCCCAGGTTACAGGTATGACGGACACCTAACCTCTTCCGCTCTCTCGCCTCGCAGACACAGAGTATGCCTTTCTCCGGCATCCCGATCACTCGCAACACACCGAGTTCGGCGACTTCGTTCATGCGCCCCAGTTCCCTGACCGCTACGATGCGAACAAGGTTCTCGACTTCAGGTGTGGTCCCACCCAGATGCAGCGCGCCCTCCATGAGATCGCCGGTCGATTTCGAGTAACAGGCCTGTCCTACATGAATCTCTGCGGACACTGTAACGACACGTATGAGGCCTTGCTGCCCGCGATTCTCCCGGGCGACCGTCTCGAGTGCGAGTGGATGTTGGTGCACCGCCGCGATGCCACGCTGAAGAGCAATCCGGATGTGGAGATCGAAGTCGTAGAGCCCAACTCAGCCCGAGAAGATGAACTGCGAGCGGCTTGCTCAAAGCTGGCCAGACACGAGTACTACCGCACGTGTGACGCTCATCTTGAGGGCCCTCTCGTCTACGCACACCTCGACGGTGAGGTCGTTGGCACAGCAGGTTGGTTCATCGCCGGCGGGTTAGCTCGTTTTCGCAGCATCCGTACCGTCGAACACCTGCGTCGCCGCGGCGTGGCGACCAGCATGATCCGCTTCATCCAACAACAGCCGCAGGTCCGAGAGCAGGATGGGCTTGTCATCTTCTGCGACACGGAGGACACGATTCATCTGTACGAACGTCTCGGTTTTGTACGGCACGGTTACCTATGGGCCTTGTTCCGCCCTCTTTGAGATGAATCTTCTTGCTCTCACGCACACCCGAGCCTATCTCGTAGGGACCCTCACCTGAGGAAACCGGGAGCCCCAGTATGCAGACGAACGAAGATCCGAAGGTCGTGATGAGGCCGGCCCCTCATCGCCTTCGAGTTGTTTTCGGCGAGCAGACCATCGCCGACAGCGCCCAAGCACTGGTCATGGATGAGACGGATCATCCGCCGGTGTACTACTTCCCCATGTCTGACGTGCGAATGGACCTGCTGGAACCTACTGACCTCGGCAGTACGTGACCGTGGAAAGGTGAGGCCAGGTACTGGTCTGTGAGAGTGAGCGATAAGGTGTCGGAGAATGCGGCATGGAACTATCCGGAACCTGTCGAAGCATGTCCCGACATCGCCGAATACGTCGCCTTCTACTGGGATCGTGTCGACGCCTGGTATGAGGACGGTGAGCAACTACTGCAGCAGCCCACCCCTTAAGCGCGTTGATCGATTGATCGCAGCGCACAGGCCAGTTCAGCCTCTGCGTACGAGGAACCCATGCGACGCCTGCGACAGCTTCACCTTCTTCTGGGCTGCTCCTTTGCCCCCTTCCTCATCTACTTCGCCCTGTCGGGGGCGTGGCAGACACTGAGTTGGAACGAGGCCGACAAGAAGGACGCACCTCAGAACGTCTACTCGCAACTGTCAACGCCGCACATGTACCAGACCATGCCCGGTGGAATCCCGAAGATCGAGCGGTCCCACATGTTCAAGTGGTTTGCCGTGCTCATGAGTTTTGGCTTCGTCGCCACGGCGGTCCTCGGCGTGTATATGGCCTGGCGTATGGCGGCGCAGCGAAGATGGGCCATCGTCTGCCTGGTGGCAGGTGTGGTCCTGCCCATGGCTTTCATGTGGAGTACGCTACGCCCCGGCGTCCCCTGAGCGAAGGGCCCTGCTGATCTGCTCCACATCCAGGGCGCCGTCGCCGATGACGACCGCCTCGATCGATCCTTCGAATCTCGCCGCGCTGTCTGCAAACTGACCGATCGCAATCTCCGCGTCACTCCGTTGTAGGGCCCCCGAACCCACGATCTCGGTCACGACAGCGCCGTCGACGATCAGACGAAGTGCGCCCTGACTGTAGACCCCAGCGACCTCATGTGCCCCCGGGCCCAGCGCCTGGTGAGCAGCGGCACTGATGGGACCCCGGTCCGTATTGACGATGAAGCTCGGGCCGGGAACAGCTGCGCAGAGTCCGCCATTGTGACCATAGTCGCTGTGGCGGAGGGCAAAGGTGCCTTCGGCCAGTGTGTCGTAGCGCAGGATTCGGCCATGGAACTCGTCGTCGTCACACACGGGTGCTCCATACAGAAATCGTCCGTCAAACACGCCCCCGTTGTAGCCGATCGTCTTCATACCTCCCACATGCCCGGCGTCGCAGGCAGTCCAGTTCGCTGCATCGTCGAAGTCGCCGAGTGTGTCGAAGCGAAGGAAGTTTGAATGGTGCTTGCCTTGTGGGTTGTTCCAGGGCATGAAATACGCGTATCGCCCGTCGAAAAGCCCACCGTCGAAACCACCAGTGTCCAAACCGGCCGTTCCACTCACGTCACGAGTTGACCAGCTCTCATCGTCAGAAAAATCACCATTCGTATCACATCGGACGATCACGCCGTGGCTGTAGGCCACCAGGTAGAGATAACGCCCATCGAACACGGCCCCCACAAACCAACCATCCTTCCGAAACCTGCTCACATCATAGCTGTGCCAGCTGCCGGAATCCTCGAAACGTCCACGTGTGTCAAAGCGCAGCACGAGTCCATTGCTCAGGGGCACGAAATACACATAGCGCCCATCGACGGCGGCGCCGTCGAAGTTTGTGGCACGCTCTGACAGAGGCTTGCTGTCGAAGCGCTGCCAACTGTCTGGATTCGCAAACTCCGAATGGGTGTCGTAACGCATGAACTGGCCACTGTGTTTGTCTTCCAGGATGGACTCGTAGGTAGACGTACCTTCATACCCCGGAGGGAAATAGACGAACCGACCATCGAAGGCGATACCTTGGTGGGAGTGGATCATCCCCATGTCGTAGGATTGCCAGCTGGCGCGATCTTTGAAACCAGAGCGTGTGTCGTAACGCAACACACGGCTGTGATACTGATGCCCCTCGTCCTGCGGCGAGAAGTAGACATATCGCCCATCGAAAGCAGCGCCATAGTAGTTGACCGTACGCAGGTGGGTAACATGCTCAACATCGAAGGCCGTGTAGCTGCTCGGGTCGTCAAAATCACCGAGCGTGTCGTAGCGCAGTACGCGGCCGTGCACAGAATCGCGCAGCCTGGAATCCCGGTTGGGCGAGAAGTAGATGTAGCGCCCATCAAAAACGCCGCCCATGTATCCGGCACAGACGAGCCCGTCAGTATGCGTAGCATCGTAGGAGGAGAAGGCGTCGAAATCAGACGCCAGCGTCCACTGCGCCACGAGAGCCTGACTGCGCTCTGCGCCTGAACCTGTGGATCGAAACCGCACGGCGACGGTGAGTTGGTCGGAAAGCTCGATCGCAGGCACGCGGCCGGTGGTGATCTGTTGCTGTGAGAGATGGATCATTGGCATATCAGTTCCGACTCGATTCGGTGAAGCACATTCACAGCAGCAGGATTCCGGAGTGTGCATCGTTGGCAAGATAGCAGGGGTGCAAACCCTGCCACACCGGCGTCGGCATGTGCCAGCTCACGTTGACGGGTCCGACAATCATCATATCGTCTACCAGGAGTCTTCACCAACCCACGGGGAACCTGATATGGAAAAAGCCGATGCTCCCGAAACGGGCGAATCCGGGTCATCAGATGAAGACTGGATGCTGCTGTTCGCGGCCTGGCTCGTGGTCACGATTTCAGCCCTGGGCAGCCTGTTTTTCAGCCAGGTCATGGATTTCGCTCCCTGCATACTGTGCTGGTATCAGCGGATCTTCCTGTTCCCGATGGTAATCGTCCTCGGACGGGCCCTGTTCCCTCTCGATCGTCACGTCGCGAAATACGCTCTTCCCCTGGCCATGGGCGGCTGGTTGCTGGCTGCCTATCACAATCTCCTCTACCACGGTGTGATCCCGGCGAGCATGCAGCCCTGCACACACGGCGTGTCGTGTACGGAGGAGTATGTTGACCTGTTCGGGTTCCTCTCGATTCCGATGTTGTCCCTGCTCTCGTTTACTTCGCTGATCGCCCTCTTGATCGTCTTCAGAAGGAGAAGTCTGCATTGAAGCGCAATGTGTTCATCGGAGTCTGCCTGGTACTGATCGTGGGCTTCTATGCAGCGGCCACGGCCTATCGCGCGTGGCGCGTATCCGAACTCGGATTCATGGCCGAATCGAATGCGTCGCTCTTTATCAGGCCCCACTCACCCACGCTGGGGGATGACGGTGCCCGTGTATATCTGGTGAAATTCACGGATCCCGCCTGCGAGACGTGTGCGTCTTTCTCGAAATTCACGAAAGATGCCCTGGCGGCCTTCCCCGGACGCATTAAGCTGGTCATTCGTTACGCGCCCTTCCACATGGGGGCAGAAGGGGCCGTCCGAATTCTCGAAGCGGCCAAGAAGCAGGGAAAGTTCTGGGAAACGTTGGATCTGCTGTATCAGAACCAGAGCACATGGACGCGCCATCACCAGGTGCTGGTGCATGAGATCTGGCCTCTGCTGCCGGAGTTGGGGCTCGACCTGGAGCGCCTCCGGCAGGACATGTCGAGTCCCGAAATCACGGCCATCATCGAGCAGGACAAGGCCGACGCAGAAGAGTTGGGGGTGCGAAAAACGCCGGGGTTCTTCGTCAACGGAAAACCCCTGGAGCCCTTCGGCGCTCGTCCGCTGGCAGAACTGATCAAAGCAGAGATTCGAGCGAACTATCCGGAGTGAGCGACCCGGACTAACGTGTCATCCAACAGCTGGCGGATCTTGGCCAACTCTTCGGGCGATGCCTTCTTGGCGGACAACGCGCCGCAGAACCGCCGAAGACTTTTTCCACCAGAGCACCCGCGAGTGAGCGCTGGGTCTCCTGTTGGCCAACGGCGGCAGCGTAGATGTGGGCACCGCTCGACTCATCGCGCGAGACCAGCCCCTTGCCCGTCATCACCTGCAACGTTTTGAGGGTGGTCGTGTAGCGGATGCCACGCAGACGTGTCATCGCCTCGTGCACATCCCGGACAGAGCTGGGCCCCACCCGCCACAGGACATTCAGGATATCCAGTTCAGCGTCTGTCGCTTTTCGAGCATCATCGCCAGCCATTTTTCGTCTCTCGATCGGTTCAGATCCCTTGGACGAGCGCAATTGTACGACAATCGTCGTACTTCGCTGAAAATAGGTGTCAGTTCCGAAGGTCTACCGCTCGTTCGCGCCCTCCCGAGCGAGCCACCGGAAAGCTGATCGGTTGCTGCTCTACAGCGTGTACTGAGGAATCTTGAGCAGTTCCCCGTCCTTAAGGGCGGACTCGTGAGCCACGATGCCACTGACCGTCATGTTCAGCGACTGAGCAATGTCCACCAAGGGCGTGCGCTCCTGTAGAAGGGCCTCGACGAACTCGCTCATCAGTTGGCCGTGAGAGCCACCGTGACCGCCGGCTTCGACACCCGGTGGCAGGGGCGGCCGGGTGATGACGGGGGCCGCATCATCGGGGTTGCCGCTATTGAAGTCGCCGTAGAAAGTCCCCTTCTCAGTACGGATCCTACCCCTCTCGCCACCCATGCCGGGCGTATCCCAGCTCACACCCATACGGGCCATGCCACCTTCGCTTGTGCGGAACAGCGCGATCTCTGTGCCGAAGGGATTGCCGAAGCGATTGTTCTCCGCCTTCAGGTGGTCGATGGTGCTGGGATAACCCATGCAGGACACCTCGGTAAAGCTCCCACCCGTCACGCCGATGTAGTAGGCATTGGAGTGGGTGGGATACCACTGTGGCGGCAGCCCCGTGCGCCAGCCCTCGTGCGCGGCAAGAGGTGTGCCGAAGTAGTGCCAGTACTCCCCCTCGGCGTAGATCACTTTGCCCAACGCGCCGGATCGGTACATCTCTCGCATGCGGTGTAGGTCGTCATGGTAGTAGGAGGTCTCGAACATCATGTACTGCCGGCCTGAGGCTCGATAAGCTTCGTAGAGAGCGTCCGCATCTTCTAAGGAGCCGAACACGGCAGGCACAGCCGAGGCCACATGTTTACCGGCCTTCAATGCCGCAATGGCCAACCGCGCATGACTCGGCGCATCGGTGGCAATGAAGACCGCCTCTATCGTGTCGTCGGCGATCAGGCCCTCACACGACTCGTAGGTAGTTTCGCAACGGCAGGCGGTGGCCAACTTGGCACGCTTGTCTGGGTCGAGATCGGCCACGGCTGCGACGATGACGTTGGGGTGGTGCTGAAAGTGGAATGCCGCCCCAAAGCCACACACGCCCTGCCCAGCGATGCCAATGCGAATCCTTCGGTTGGAAACAGGCTCCCAGGTCTTGGCGGNCTCAGTATCGGTCTCGGCGNGCTCAAATCCCTGGACGGGGGTCGTGTCGTCAGTCGCTGGGCCCATCGGTTCCTTCGCTCGCTGGTTGTGGGTGGTCCGGCAGTCCATAGCACGCCTTGGCATTGTCCCAGAAGAACTTCTCCGATGTATCCCTGGCCTCAAAGTAGTCGCGAACGATACCGATGCAGGTCTCGTAGGTCGCCGACCGCTCGCAGACCGGCCAGTTGCTGCCGAAGAACAGGCGGTCTTCGCCGAAGGCGGCCCACAGCGTGTCCAGGGTTGGCCGGTAGTAGTCGGTGTCGGCCGGAGCCGGCTGCTGGGCGCTGTTCTCGACCAGGGCCGAGACCTTCAGATACACCTGGGGCTGTTCGGCGACCGCCTGGATGAAGCTGACCCACTCGGGGTCAGGCGCCTCGCCGTCGACGCGCACGGCGGCGATGTGCTCGACCACGAGTCGCAAGGCGGGCAGCTGGCGGGCGAGCCGCAGACATTCGTCCCAGGTCTGCACGTTCGGGGCACAGTCGAGAACCAGTCCTTTGTCGGCCATCAGCGCCATGTCGTCGAGAAAGCCGCCGTCGAGGTCTCCCCAGGCACGGATGCCGCGGAACACGGGATGGCGCGCGAAGCGCTCGATCTGCTCGGCGAACTGGGGCGTGCCGACATCGCACTTGCCGATGAGCCCGAGGATGACCGGGTCGTCGTCGGCCATGTCGAGGATCCACTGGTTGTCCTCAACCCAGCTGGCGGCCTCGACAACGACGGTGCCCGTGACGCCATGCGGTGCCGCCACTTCCTTGAAGTGCTCGGGCAGCACGGTACGGTACAGCTGTTCTTCCTGTGGACTGGGCCACGGACAGCCCTCGGGACGAAAGGGGTCGTAGAAATGGGTGTGCGTGTCGATGATCATGGACGCTCCTTTGGATGGTAACTGCCAGGAAGATGTGGTGCTCGGCGAGCAAAGGGAACCATCTATCGTACCGGTCGCTACGAGCAACGTTCGCGTCGTTGACCGGCATTGCCCCCTTGGAGATGTCGGTGATGTGGTAGGTCTGGCGAGCCACCTGCCCAGCCTCCGAGTGAGGGTTCCATGGCCACGAACACATAGTCGACCGGGCCAGTAGGTCCGGGATTCGGCAGGTAAACTGAGCCATCGTGCTCCGCCTGGTCACGAAACTTGGCTTCAAGTGTTTGGTACGCAGCCTTGAAGGTTTCGTGGAATGGTTCCAGGCGAGTCGTCATTTAGCCTTCGGCGCTACCAAGGCGTCGTGCGAAGCGCCGTTGATAGTCTCATTTCTCGTTCTGCTATGTAGCATCGGAAAGAGAAGAGCTCCTTGACTATCTGTGAGGTTACTTCGTCAACTACCTTGTCATAGGCCAGACGAGGTGGTAAACCCTCCCCTGACAGGCAGTTTGCGGTCCCTTCGATAATCGTCTCATCGGTCGATGTTCCGACTATAGAATCCGACACGACTACCGCGGCCTGCTCACCTGTTCCGAGAGCGCCAAAGAGAATGGCGCGACAGTTTATCCATGAACATCCTCTTGTCACCATACTCGAATACGTCAACGACTATGAGCACTTGGATATCCGCGTTCCCCGGGTCGCCGACTTGAAATAGGTTCGGAATTTCCTTTGAGAAACTCCCATCGCAAGCGGTCCGTCGAGTGATCGTTACCCTCCGTCTGCGGAGTGACTTCTCTATCCGCACCTTAACACCTCCAAGATCGTACTTGGCAAGTGTTGGCTCGTAGTCGGCATAGTCCCTGGGTGAAATGATGGCTACTCGAATCGGACTGTCCGGCTCGTAGTCGAGACTTGATCGTGAAGATTTGGAGAGACGCAACGTCTACCGACGATCCGAGGAGACAACCAGAAAGGAGAGCCACAAGGGATGTCAGAAGTCGCATTCTCACCTCGCCTTCAGCACCACCAACGTGATGTCATCGTCCTGCGGTCGGTCCTCGGCCCAGTCATCTCCGCCCAGAAGGAGTTGCTCACAGATATCTTTTGGGGCGACAAGAGCGGAGTTGGCGAATAGTCCCATGGTCTTGTCGTAATTTGCGCCACAGCTTTGCATTGGCCTATATCGAGAATGGTGGTGATCCGTTTTCCCTGCAGAAAATACTAAGTCATACGGATCAAACTACCACCTCCAAGTATGTGAATATAGCTCGTAGTAATGTGAAAGCTCAGCATAGCAAGTATTCGCCGGGCGAACGGTTCGGTTAGCGCATTCCATTCACAACGGAGATGCAAAAATTATGAACCGGATGGTCTGAGATAATGATGGGGCTTTCGGTGAGAGGTTTGAGTGGCTCCAACGCTCTAATCGAGAAAGATTCCATAGTCGACCGAGCCCTTTAGGCCTGGAAGACTTTATACAGACCAAAACCCTCGAATTCTAATAGGGCCGGTTCTTAATAGGGCCGGTTCTGTGGTCTCGCACTTAGTGAATATTTCTCAATAAAAACTACAGGATATGTTATGAAAACTATTCGCAAAGAAGTTTTCTTCTCATTACTACTTCTTGTATCGGCAGGGAACGTCGAAGCCGCTGAAAACGAGATAGAAAATTGGTATACGTATTGGGGTTTAGGAATCTCAAGAGTTACGTGGCCGGACGAAGACCTGAATGCCGCGGTAAAATTGTTGGCCGCTCTTCCAGGTGTCTCTCGCACACAGTTAAGTTTGGATCTCTTGGGTTTTTACAAACCGATAAACCCGAACACGATGGTGGGCTTTATAGCCAACGGTGCGGCTGACCGCCTGGAAATTTCCGAAGAGGGTGACCTCCAGGTGAACCTCACTACTTACGCTGCTAGCGCACAATATTTTCCAGAAAAAATCGGGCAAGGAATATTTGGCCGGGCCGATATTGGACTCGCATTGGGAAATGTACAGGTAGATAGTGAATCTGAGACCTCAGACCCGGGCTTCGGCTTACTTGTAGGCGTAGGCTACGCTCATCCCATCATGGATGGCACTCGACTTGCACTGAATGTCAATTATGCAATACGCCAGATTGAAGGTGAAACCTGGAAAACATTGGGAATTTCAATAGGGGGGCTCTTTTAGAACCAAACGAAAACACGTCTCCTATCACATCATAAACCATAGATAAGGGTTGGGTCCCCACTTTCACACAATCGACGAAAGGGGGGTGCCCGTCTTGGGGGCGGGGCGTCCCCGGTCGGGGACAGGACGCCGGAATGATGCCAAACCAGATTCCTGGTGAGTTCGCTGACCCGGAAGCTCGCCAAGTGTTACATAGGTGTTAGCAATCCTTCACCAGCTCCAGCCTCTACCTCAGAGGATTGCCCACTAGGACATCAGAAGTTGAAGATCATGTTCCCTTCGAATCCATAGATCCCGTCAAGGAACACCCACAGACAGGCCGTGGCGAACTCGCCAAGAATCAACCCGAGAAAGAACGGCTGCATCGATCGATACACGGCGATCCCGCCATATCTGAGCACGACACTCTTGATCAGCCACGCGAGAAAGATCGACAACCAGCCGTAGTAGACGATCGTATACGTGTTGGCAATGGGAAAACCGATCGGGTGCAGTGGCCACCAGATGAACCGGTGACGCAGCACCAGCAGCAGTGCCATCACACCCGCGCCGATACTGGTGAATCCAAGCCGTGGCAGGAACGGCTCAGGGGCGCCGTGCACGGACTTCATGTAGTCGAAGGGCCACCGCGGCGCTCCTCCGTAGTACCAGCTGTGCAGGTTGATGCCACCGTACGTGTAGGCCATCTCCATCGTAAACCAAACCGAACCGGCGATCCCCACCACGACGGCGATGGCCATGGCGATCGGCAGCCACCGGTAGCGTCCTGAGCCATCTTCATCCGTCGTCAGCTTCAGCGAGTGCACGACGGCATTCATCATGTTTGCTGCCGTCTCACCGATCCAAACGGTGCTCAGTCCGAGTCCGGTCATGTTCTTGAGACCCAGCACTTCCGGTCCGAAGCCACGTGTGATGAAGGCCTGGGGAACCATCGGAGTCTGGCAGCCGGGCAGGCCCGCTTCGGCGACGATCCTCGACAACCCGATAAAGGCACCAAGGGCACCCGTCAGCAGAAGAAGGGCGACGTAGAAGGACAGACCCGAGGCAGTAAGCCAGGACAGCAAAAACAGATACCCCACGGCCAATCCTGCGAAAGCGAGGCGAGGCGAAATCACTTCGCCACCGTCAACGGGCTGCTGACCACGGGCTTGACGCCACAGCCCTATGATGTGACCGCGCGCCGTCCACAGGAGGAACAGGACGAAGACCGTCATGCCCCCCGCCGCCTGATGCAGGATGGAAGGCGCCCCGCCACCGGAATTCCAGATGTCACCGCTGCCGATCTGAATTCCGAGCCGGGCGAAGATGAGCGTCTGCAGCACACCGATGAGGAAGAAAAACCAGACGCTGAAGGCCACGTTTAAAGGCATCAGGTAAGCGAGTCCCAGAACGGGGAAATTCAGCCGAACGGGAACATTTACCAATCCAGGCAGTAGCGACCACGTGCCATTCAGCGCCAGTTTCTGGAAGGCGTCGGAGTAGTTGCCCGTCGAATTCCACGAGTGGATCAGCAGTGGAATGGCAAACCCCATCCACATGACACGATTCGTAAACAGCTTCGCAACCCGTGATCGCCTGCCCGATGCGTCCGCTTCGGGCTCTTCGACCATCGATAGAGGAAGTCGCGTAAGAGGAAAGACGAGCCGCTCGTTCTCCACCCACTGACCTCGAAGGATCGCGCCGATGCAGAAAAGGACCCAGTAGAACACGAGGATGAAACTGATCCACGTGACCAGGGGGCGGATCCACGCATCCCAGGGAATGACCTGGCCTTTGGGCAGACCCTCGTAGAACAGGCGGATCGACTCGGTGTCGTCCGGTGATAACCAGCGACTCAGGTAAGGGACAAAGAGCGAGTTCCACTCATTCTCCGGCGTCGCGTAGTACACGGCACCTGTGATGACAGAGAGGAAGGTGCCCGCGAAACCGGTGGTCACCACCACGGAGCCGACGAGCATCATGACATAGATGGTGATCAACTCAGGACGCGTGAAGCACCCCCGGTCTCCCAGCCATCGCAGCAGTGGTTGCATAACAGCTGTCATCAGAAACAGCAGGAAGATGGCGATGATGGGAATCGCGTTCGACGTGAGTTGCGATCCCTTGACCACCAGAATCGCCCACGGACTCATAACACTGATCACCGCCACCAACACGGTCCCGAACAACAGAGACCGAGCCGTAACGCCGCGATCGATCTCTTCCAGGCGATCTGTTCGGGGATTCTGTGTCACAGCGGACATCTTACACTCAACTCACCGCACCCCTGCCAGTTGTCTTCCCACAAGTCGGCCGCTGGTCATCGCCCAGGCGATGTGCAACCCGTGCCCCCAGAGGATCTGCCCACCCAGACCATTCTGCCCGATCGCATACAGCCCCTCGATCGGCTGATTCGCCTCGTCGAGCGCTCGAAACTGCTCATCGATGGCCACACCGCCTTCGGTGGTGGTGAAGTAAGCCTTCGCCGGACCGAGCAGGGCCCAGTCTTTGCCTTCCAGGTGGGGCAGGACGCCCACATCACCACGCTCCACATTCACATTTTCCACTGCTTGTTGGATCGAATCGAGAGGTAGTTGCCGTCGCCGAGCGACCTGCTCCAGCGAACCTCGCACAGCCACATCGGGTCGCAGACGCTGATAATCCTGCACGTACGCATAGGCGATCTTGGGGGCCGTGGAGATGAAGTTGGGCCATTCGCTATAACGGACCTGCAGCGCTTCATCGAGGAGAATGTAACACTGCTTGTCCGGCTGGTCAGCGATGGCCAACTCGCGCTCAACCGGCACTCGCTCGTCGCAGAACCGCTCTCCCCGGTTGTTCAGCAGGATCGCCCCATCGTCGAAAAGGGCATCCTCCGGATGTTGCCACGTGACCAGCAGTCGACGAATGAGCCCTGACATGATCGACTTGGGCATCATCGGCAGAATCTTACCTGCCAATCCCAGCAACGGGCCACGGCTTGGCAATAACTGTTGAAACGTACGTTTCCCCAAGGGAGCGACGAAGCGCAACTCCGGGCCATACGTGATGTCCATGTTCACAAGTTGTGCACCAACAGACTCACACATCAGGTGGCCGTCGCCGGTGGATCGCGGATTGATGCCCTCCACCCCACTGAAACGTTCGCCTTTGAAGCGCGAGATCAACGTCGGTGAATTGGTGTAGTCACCGGCGGCCATGACGACACCTCTTCGAGCGAGGAAGGGTCGATCCGAGCCGTCAACCTGTGCCAGAACCCCTTCGACACCGTCGTCGCCGCGCAGGATCTGTCGAACGTCGGCGTCGAAAATCACACGCCCACCGTGTTGCAGCAGCCGGGTCTGCAAGGCCGCGATATAGGCCTTAGCACCGGGCACGACGTTGTGCATTCGGGGTACGCGGTTGGGTGGTTCGTGACTGGGGCCATGGAACGTGAGTCCCATCTGCTCGAGCCACTCCAGTGTTTCGGCTGCGTGCGTGAGGAAGAATCGGCGCAGGGGTTCATTGTTGCACGCCTCGATCTGTGTAGGCGCGAATTGCCCCGCATCGACCGCGTGGTCGTCGAGGGTGTCGACGATGCTGGCGGCCTGCTGATGCCGAGTTCGGTTGGCCGTAAAGGATCCGACGGCGATGCCAGTTGTTCCACCGAGAGCGGACTCCCGCTCCAGCAACAAAACGGACGCTCCGTGTTCGGCAGCGCTCGCGGCGGCGGCCAGTCCGCTGCCCCCACCTCCGACGACGATGACGTCGGCCTCGTCGCTCATCCTCGAGCTTGGATTCGAGTCGATACTCGGGCCGGAACCTAAGTCCCGGTCGCCGGCCAGGCTCAAACCACGATCGTCACGTGGCTGACGGCGCCGACGCGACCATGATCGTTGACGGCACGAACCTCGATGCGATTCTCGCCAGCGTGAACGATCAGATCGAAACCGGCGGGTCTCTCTTTCCAGAAACCACCATCGATGCGAATCTCGAACCGCGCGAGATTCGGTGTTTCCGTGTCGAGGTCGATCCACAGTCTCTCACCTGCGGCCTGAAGACGCAGATGGACTCGCTGCAGATCCCAATACAGATCGCCGACCCGGTCGGTGTGTCCGGAGAAATGCGGTAGGGGCGGCGTCGCCTCGTCCTGCCAGAACAGGTATCCGTCATAGTGGTAGGCGCCCTGGCCATGCTCGGGCTCCCCCGGCTCGAGAGTCACCGTTTCATCGTTGCGCAGACTGATCATGAAGCGCTGCCAGAGCTGAATCCGATTCGCCACCGTGAAACGATCTTTCGTCTCAGGCGGCGGCGTCGGACTCATTCGCACATCATCCAACTCATCATGCACGTAGGCCAGGTGAGCCTCAAGGGCGCTCAAGGGGATCCCATCCCGTTCGAAGTGATACGTGTGTTTTGTGCTGTCGTCGCTGTCGCCTCCCGGGTCCATGGTCACCCACTTGCCATAGTCGTTCGACCAGACCTCGCTGATACAATGGGCTTGCATGATCTGCGTACGGGCGTAGAAACCGAGGGCTGCACAACACTGTGTATACACCGTGGCGTAGTGCGTACACATGCCCAGGGCCAGCTGCTGTGAGGCCAATTCGAGGATGACGGGCGCGTCCCAGGGCGGTACGTAGGAGAGGGGCCCCATGTTCCATCCGTCCTCCCACTGGTCTCGCACCCACTGCCGCAGAAGAACCAATGCCTCGAACTCGGTCTTTGCGGGCCCCACGACTTTGTCCAGCTTCCAGCGTTCACGCAGAATCTTGCCACGCACATCATCAGATGCCATATGGGCAAACCGAAAGGAACTGCGCACCAGGGGCCGATTGGCTGCATCGTCAGCAACGGTCCAGCCGGGCAGTGGATCGCCCTCGGCCTCGACGCGCAGTGTCACGCCGGTAACGGTCGGTGTCTCCGACGGATCCGTCGTTGCCAGTTGTAGTCTCCACTGGCCGTACCGGGCCCCCTCCCAGGCCACACTTTCAGCCGGCTTCCACGCCGACCACGTCGATGGCGAGTAGGCGGGCGTCGAGCCGTGGCGCCATTCGACAGCCCAGGATGTCCCCGTGGGCGTCTCGCCGACTACGTCGACATCGACACTCGTCACGCTTCCTTTGGGGGCGATACCAAGTCCACTGCCACCGTGGCCGGCTGCGATCGACAACAGATCTACGGGCGATGATGCAATCTCACCAGACGCCGCGTACTGATCCAGCCAGAGACGCGCGACATACTCCCCGTCGCCGCGATCGTTCTCACCGATTTCCTCACTGCGCCACGTCTGCCCCCCATCGTCGCTGACGGCACTGCGATCGGGCAGCATGCCATTCTCCATCAGCAGACGCCATTCGCCCTCACCTTCGGCGCGAAACACGACTTCGTTCTCTCCCTCATGCAGATGCTGCACGGGGAGGGGAATCCGTTTCCAGGCGCCTGACCAATATTCTGGTTTTTCGTCCCATTCGGGCTCTACCGTGTGTCCATTCAGGTCGATTCGCAGACTGGAGGGATCGGCCGGCCCCGAGATATACGGACACAGATGGGCCTGCTGGAGTGCAGACCCCACCTTCTCCACGACAAAGGTCTTGCGCGCCCAGCGTGTGGCGGTGATCAGTTCACGATTCCTCGTGTTCGTCCGCCCCATCTCATCGCGCACCGTCGTGCCCCGACGCAAGCGAAGCCCGTCGCCCTCTCGTTCGACGTGACGACGCGTGGCGGCCGTATCGAAATCATGTGCATCACACCAGCTGTGTTCACCTCGGTAGGACATATCGCTTCACTCCTGTGGCCGACTGCAGAAAGGGATGAGTCAACAAAGGCGGGGTTGGGCCGGAGCGTCAACTCACCATGCGACGGAAGGAATCCTCTTGTACCTGCGTATCGAGACGTGAAGCCAGATCGCCCCGCTCCAACCCCTCGGCGATCAACGCAAACGTCTCCGTGACGACGCGTTCCGTATGATCGAGGGCCGTCACGTCCTCGTGCCCACAGTTGAAGAAAAACCCCGTGGACAGAATCAGACCCCGCCGTGCGTTTTCCTGCACAAAGACAGACGTCACAAGACGAGCCGTATCCGGGTCGTCGATGTCAAAACGGATCCCCGGATGGGCGTCGACGCCGACACAGCTTGCCGCCAGTCCGGCTTCGCTCGCGGCCCGATCGATCCGTGCTCGAAAGTCGCTTCCCAGACGTTTGAAGACCGCCGGTGCATCGCGCCGCTCCAATTCACCGATCGTGGCGATGGCCGCAGCGATGCCGACGTTGTCGTCCCAGTAGGCACTTGAGATAAACATGCGCTCCGACGTAGCCATGATGTCTCGGCGACCCACGACGGCGGCCATGGGATAGCCGTTCGAGATCGCCTTCGCAAAGACCGAGATGTCGGGTGTGACCCCCGCCACCTCCTGAACGCCGCCGAGTGAGACCCGCCAACCACACGAGACTTCATCGAAGATCAGAACCGCACCGTGTCGATCTGCCAGCTCGCGCACGCCCTCGAGGTAACCGGACGGGGGCATCTCCGTGCGCATGGGCTCCATGATGATGCAGGCGACCCGTCCGTCATTGGCCTTGAGCTGACTTTCCAATTGATCGAGATCGCCGTATTCGAAGGGTTCGATCGTGCCCTCGAGTGCGGCGGGAACACCGATCGGGTCGATCCCATTGAATAGATGGCCCTGCAGGCCTTCGCTGCCGAGGTTGGCCGCCAGATACCAATCATGCCAGCCGTGATAGCCGCAGAACAACACCTTGTCGCGACCGGTGAATCCTCGAGCGATGCGGACCGCCATCGTACACGCCTCTCCCCCTCCCTTGCAGTAACGAACCATCTCGGCAGAGGGAATCAGCCGTACCAGCGTCTCGGCCAAGGCCAGCGAATTCTCGTGCACGATGCTGTACACCGAACCCCGATCGATCTGCTCCTTCACGGCGGTATCGACGACGTCATCTGCATAACCCAGCACGATGGGGCCAACGGCACTCATCCAGTCCACATACTCATTGCCGTCCACGTCCCAGATCCGACAGCCCTTCGCGCGCTCGGCGTAGATCGGACTGACCCCCAACGCGGCGCGAGATGGACGCCGGCTGATCAACTGCGATGTGCCCGGAATCAGTTCGCGGGCGCGTTCGTAGATCTCGAAGGATCGTGCAACCGAATGCGTTGTTGCTGTCATGACAGACCTTGTGAAAGGGCGAAATCGGGCATCGTGGGTGCTACTCAGCAGGAAGATCTTGCAGATGACGTCCATCGGCGTCCAGTGGATACAGGCGTCGGCCGATGTTCTGGAAGTGCAGATTCCATTCACTGTGCACACAGGGCTCTGCAACTATGTGCACGGCCCCTGCCCACGACTCGAATCCTGCACGGAAGTGGGCGGCCGACTTCACCGCGATCGTCGACATCTGACGCGGATCCAGATCGAGGGTGCGCGCAAAAGCGGTGCAGAACGGCTGCTCACGTCGGGTCACGAGCAACACATGCACGCCATCCTGCTCGATATGGGCGGACGGCCCCATACATCCTTCGAGGCCGGCATACATGGGTCCGTCGTAGCGAAAACGCCCCTCGCGTGAGACAGCGACCACGTGCACACGCATGGCCACCGGTTCGCCCTGCATCGGACTCGACTTGGCGCCCACCTGTAGATCGATCTGGGCTCCGGCACCTGCCGCCAGGCACTGCTCGACCGCTTCGGGATCGACGATGTAGAGGACACACGCATCCTGCAGACCTCGCTCAATGAAGGTGCGCAGGATGCCGGTGCTGTCTCCCGGGGCGCCACCACCGGTGTTGTCATCTCGATCGGCCAGTACCAGAGGCCGTGGAGGATTCTCTCCAAGCTGGTCGAGGGTTTTGGCCGTTGTATAGCGTGGGAAATGCCACGTAGCACGCCGCTCCCAGATCCAAGCCCCCAGTTCGTCGGCCAGACGCTGAGCCTGATCCAGATCTCCATCGGTCACGACGTAGACGGAGGCCCCCAGACAGGGCACATCGGCCAGGGGATAGCAGGTAGCGATGGAGGCACAGACCACACCGGGCAGTGCTTCGATTCGATGCAGTTCTGCAATCGCCTCCGACATGGGGGGATGGGCTGTGACCTGATTCATCCCCCAGATCATGGGGATTCGGTGGACGGCCATGATCGGCACGAGCCCCTCGGTGAGGATCCGCATCAGGACATCAGCGCATTCCCGCCCACGCTCGGCCATGTCGATCTCGGGGTACGTCTCTCTGCCGATCAACACATCTGCAGCGTCGACCATCTCTTGTGACATGTTGGTGTGGATGTCGAGTTGCGCCAGGATGGGCACGCCACCCACGACCTCGCGCACTGCACGCAACACGTAACTCTCGGCGTCATCGATCCCCTCCACCGCCATCGAACCGTGCAACTCGAGCAACACACCGTCGAGTTCACCTGCTGCGCGAAGCTCGGCCAGCAGTTCGCCGAGAATCTCGTCGAACAACGCGCGTGACGTACGGCCACTCGGGTGTGGTTCGGCGAAATAAGTAGGGATTAGTTCGAAGCCGTGTACTTCGGCACCTTCGATGAAACCACCTATCGGTGTGTTCGTGTCTGCGAAGGTGTCGATGATCTGTTGGCCCCGTTGCAGGCCACCAAGGCGTTCTTCGTAGTCCTGCCGCGTCGTCGGGACGGGCGTAAACGTGCTCGTTTCGTGGCTGATGGCGCCGATGGCGACACGCATGAATCTCGACTCCGAATTGGTGCATGAATCTATTGATCACCCCCACGTGCGATCTGACCTGTGCCTGATCACAAAGGGGCAACCCTTCCGAGGCCGAGTATACAGCCACCGGAGGCGCAACAACAGGCAGGTGACGTCACCGGTTTCAGCCGCTACCATATCGGCCTCACTCAGACGGGAGGTCCTCGTGTTCTTCGAAGGCATCGAACGATTTCGGCAGCGACTGGCTGCTGGCGAAACATTGTGCGGGATCAGCATCTACGTCACCGATCCGCAGGTGACCGAAGCCGTCGCTGACAGTGTCGATTTTCTCTGGATCGACCTCGAACACGCTGCCATGGGGATCGAGGCGATGCGTGGCCATCTGCTGGCAGCACGATCCCGGCGTTGCCCCGTCGTCGTGCGCACGGCCAGTTCCGACATTGCGTCGATCAAACCGATCCTCGACGCAGGCGCACCGGGGATCGTCGTCCCCCAGGTCACTTCGGCTGCAGAGGTCCAGCACGTCGTCGATGCCTGTCGATATCCGCCCCAGGGCAAACGTGGGTTCGGCCCCTTCACACCGACTGACTATGGTCGCCAGGAAGAGGGATACGTCGAGCGCGCGAACGATGCGGTGTTTGTTGCCGTCATGATCGAGTGTGTCGAGGCGGTGGACGCCATCGATGAGATTGTGGCCATTGACGGGCTCGATTCCATCGTCATCGGCCCCATGGATCTGTCGGGCTCCCTTGGAGTACTGGGCCAGGCGGATCATCCTGACGTGGTAGGTCGCATGGAGAAGGCCATTGGCGCGGCCCGGGCGAAAGGATTGCCCGTCGGCTCAGGAATGCCGGCCGATCCCGCCTTCGCCGCCCGGCAGGCGGCACGTGGCATTCAGTGGATGCAGGTCGGTGTCGATCTCGCCTATCTCACAAGTGGTGTCGATGCCACCATGCGATCTCTCGGCGACGCCCTTGGAACGGACTGACGTGTCAGACGGCATGGAGAGATACACCGAGGAAGATCTCCAGCGCGTCGGCATGGAGCTTCTCACCGCCTGCGGTGCCCCCGAAGAAGAGGCAGAACTCGTCGTCCACCATCTCGTGGAGGCGAGCCTCATGGGCATCGATTCCCATGGCGTGGTGCGGTATGTCATGTACGTTGAGGAGTGCCTGCAGGAGCGACTTCGCCCGGGCGCGCCGGTCACCATCGAACGTGAAACTCCGAGTTTGATCGTGGTGGATGGGGGCAACAACTTCGGCCAGGTTGGCGCCTATCGCATGGCCAAGGAAGTAGAACGAAAGGTAGCCGACACGGGCATCGCCTTCGCTGTCAGCCGGCGATGCCATCACGTGGGTCGCCTCGGTGCCTATCCGCAGAAGTTGGCCGAAGCGGGATTGTTCGCCTTCGCCGTAGCCAACAGCCATGCAGCGGGCCACTTCGTCGTTCCCTGGGGAGGTCGCGAGGGTCGGTTGGCGACCAATCCCCTCGCATGGGCGGCACCCACCAGCGGCCATCCCGTGTTGTTGGACATGTCCACCAGCATGATGCCCGAGGGCAAAGTGCGCACAGCACTACACGCAGGCACCCAGGTGCAGACCGGTGCGATCATCGATGCACACGGCGAGCCCACAACCGATCCTGCTTCGTTCTACGGCCCACCAAGAGGCGCGATTCTACCATTCGGGGGTGATCTCGGCTTTCGCGGTTTCGGGTTGGGCCTACTGGTCGAGGTCCTGGGCAGCACGATCGCCGGCGAAGAACTGACCGAGAGTTTTCGTTACGTGAATGGTTTGGGTCTTCTGGCCATCGATGCTGCCGGCCTGTGCGGCGACAAGGCGAGATTCTCAGATCTCGTCGACGACCTGGCTTCGTATGTGACGGACACCCCCCCGGCACCCGGACACGACGAGGTCATCATGCCGGGCGAGCGAGAATTCCGCCTTCTTCATGAACGCCGCCAAACCGGCATTCCCCTGGCCGACGAAAGTGTTCGCCAGATCATCGACGTCGGTGAGCGTGTGGGTGTCCGTGTGGAACTATCCCCTCAAGCGTAACGCTCCTCAAACACACCCACGGCGGATCGCACGGTGGTCAGCGCCATGTCGACGCGGCCATCGAAGGTACCGAACATGCCCATCTCGGTGCCGAAGGCCAGACCGTACGTGCGAGAGCAGAAATCCATCAGATTGAAGCCCTCTCCACGGCGGGACGCGTCGAGCCAGAACACTGCTTGCGGGGACATGTCGAACCACTTGGAGGGTGCGTCCTCCTCGGTGGCCAGCGTGGCGCCCGAGTCGGCGATCGCCTGAATCGTAGCCATGGCTGCTTTCTCTTCCCACTTCTGGCTCTCCGGATCAGGCTGGGTCCGTGCAGACAACCAGTAGCGGTCATCCATCCCTGCCGATTCGTGTAGATCGAAGCTGATGCCGGGTCGGATCTGATCCAGGAGTTGTCTCGTCACGCGCGGCTCGACCGGTGCCCACGCGGTGTCGTGAAACCGGTTGATATGGAGGATCTCTCCCTCCAGCGAGACGATCAGCGTGTAGGCGCGATCGAAGAGATTCGTTCCGTCGACGCCGATCTGTCCCGGTGGTTGATAGACCCTGCGACCGAGTAGCGGCGCCAGGATCTCTGGCTGATCGCGATAGAGGGCCTTCATGCGACCGTAGCCATAGCCCTGCGGGTTCTTGCGCTTTGGTCCTGCCCGGAACCGGATGTCACCATCTTCGACGACCTCTCCCTTCGTCTCGGGTCGGGCACTTGCATACCCGTAGTCGCCGATCAGAGCGAGAAGGAAGTCATCATCCTCGAACAGGATCTGCCCCGCTCCCCGCAGGATCTCATCCAGTTGATCGAAGTCGTCGAAAGAAGGACGCTCACCCAACCCGAGACTCAATGCGTGCGCAAAACCATCGTGCCCGACGGGGTCGCGTGTTGGAATGACGTACACCTGGTGTTCTGTATCGAGTTCATCGATCAATTGCACAGCGGCCGATACACCGGCGTGTTCGGTGGAGTGACTCCCGGCGGTGATGAAGATGCCCGGCGTCTTGTCTCCCCCACCGCGCGCCACAACGATGGGTGACCCATCCACGCTGTTGCCCAGTACCGTCACATCCTGCGCCCGCCGACGCACATCGGCGAGAAGCTCTTCGTATTTGTTGTAGATCGTAGCCACTGCCATTCTCCCGTTTTCAAAGACGTCTATAGACGTTCGAAAGCCTGGCCAATCTCCGATTGGCCCAAGCGATCTGAAAAGCGACGCAGTATGTCGCTTTTCAGATCGCCGTCCATCCCCCATCTACCAGAAGCGTGTGACCCGTGATCATCGCCGACGCATCACTGGAGAGAAAAACGACGGCACCCACCACGTCCTCCGGTTGCCCCACCCGGCCCTTGGGGATCCGCTTCAGCAGGTCCTCCCGCATCTGTGGATCATCGAACGTGGACTGCGTCAGTGGCGTCAGGATGAAGGTCGGCCCTACAGCGTTGACATTGATATCGTATTGCGCCCACTCGAGCGCCAGCACGCGGGTCAGATTGACCACTCCCGCCTTGCTCGAACAGTACGCGGCGCGCCGGTAGTATCCAACAACACCATTGATGGAGGCCATGTTCACAATGCGACCTCCGCCTGCCTCTCGCATATGGCGAGCACACCGTTGGGACAGAAAGAACAACCCCTTGAGGTTCACATCCTGCACCTGATCCCAGTCCTTCTCTTCCAGATCCAGCGCGTCGGCCGGGATATTCACCCCCGCATTGTTGACGAGAATATCTACGCCTCCAAGCTGGTCGATCGCCCCCGCCACAAAATCATCGATACTGGTCAGGCCGGGCAATGCCAGCGGCAAAGGGACAGCGCGACGACCATTGGATTCGATCGCCTTACAGACCTCGTCCAGTGCACCGACTCGATCGGGCAACTCGCTGACGGCCACATCGGCTCCGGCCTCCGACAGCGCGATGGCGACGGCCCGACCGATTCCGGAGCCGGCGCCACTGACGACGGCGCGACGTCCATCCAAGCCGAGACTTGGCAACAGATTCGTCATCGTGTGCCTCCGCGCACTTCGACCTCAAGGGCTTGCTCCCACACTTTGATCATGGCCGCCTTCGACTCGCCGCCGAATCCTTGTGCCAGAGCCATGCGATAGGTCTGCATAGCCGCCGAAGCGACGGGCATTGCGGCGTGCTGCTCATTGGCCCGTTCCACGAGGGTTGTCATGTCCTTGTAAGCGCTGGCCAGCGGATATCCCTGGTCAAATCGCCGCACCATCGCTCGCGCGGCGTGATAGTCAAAGCCAAAGCTCTGGCCCGAACCGGTGGACACGACCTGGTACACCTTCTCTGGATCCAGGCCGAGTCGCACGGCCAGGGGTAACATCTCGGCCATGGCAGCAATGGAGATATTGTAGAGCACATTGTTCGTCATTTTCATCAGCTGACCACTGCCGGACGGGCCCATGTGAAGGACCAGCTCGCCCATCTCCTTGAGCAAGGGCTCGCATCGCGAGTAGGCTGCGGCATCGCCGCCGACCATAATCGTCAGCGTTCCGTCGGCGGCACGTGTCTCCATGCCACTTACGGGGGCGTCGAGAAAGGCCACATCCTCTTCCATCAGGCGCTGTGCGATGTCACGCGTCTTGTCCGGATGGGTCGTGCCACAGTCGATCACATCAGATCCGGGTTGCAGGCTCTGCAACAGCCCTCCCTCACCGAACAGGACACGTTCTACGACGACGACATCGGGCAACGACAGGATGATCCGTTTGCAGGATTGACCGAGTCGCGCCACATTCTCTGCCACGATGGCACCCTCTCGCTCCAACGGCTCACAAGCATCGGGGCGAGTATCGTAGACCCAGAGGGGAACATCCATCGCGACCAATCGAGCGGCCATGCCACTGCCCATCGAGCCAAGTCCGATGAATCCGATATTTTCGACCACCTTGATCCTCCTGCTGATCTGTGTTCTATGAACGAGCTCGTACGCTGCTACCTCTACACACTGGCCCTGGGCCAAGGTTCACGATGAGCAAGAGCCGCATTCGCCAGCTCGACACCGACGCACTTGACGACGACCAGCGTCGCGTATACGACACCATCATCGCCTCCCGTGGCAATACGCACGGCCCCTTCCGGATCTGGCTGCACAGTCCCGAGTTGGCCGACAAGGCGCAGCAATTGGGAGAATATGTCCGGTTCCGGTCACGGCTCGAGCCGCGATTCTCAGAGCTGGCCATTCTCGTGACATCGAGAGCCTGGGACTGCCAGACCGAATGGTCCCTCCATGAACCGCATGCGCTCGAGGCCGGTATCGCACCCGAACTGCTTGAGGCGGTCCGCCTGTCCCAGTATCCGGAGTTCGAGCGCGAAGACGAACAGAGTGTCTACGACTTCACGGCCGAACTCGTGTACAATCGGTTCGTGCAGGAGCGCACCTTCGCCAATGCCGTCGCTACCGTCGGCGACGCCGGTGTCGTCGACCTAACGGGCCTCGTCGGCTACTACTCAATGGTAGCCATGACGCTGAATGCGTTTCAGGTGCCCCTGCCCGAAGGCACGAAACCTCTGCTCGTCGACTGCCCCACCTTTCGATAGACCGAGGTTCCGGGAGCACTCCCTCAGACTGACGGGAGACCTTTGAGCAGTTCGTCGGCGCTCACAGAATACTTGCCGAACATTTCGAGAAGCATGACGGCGCCCCTCGTCTGCCACAACCCGTCGTGTGTCTGGGCAGACTCCATGCCCGTCGTACAGTCGCGAACGATCACGACATCATATCCCCGCCTCGACATGTCCAGGGTCCCATAGTCTCGATGCAGGATGCAGGCGTTGGTATTGAAACCGGCGTAGACGAGGCTCATCACGCCCTCCTGCTTGCACCACAGGTGTAACTCCTCTCCAGTGGCCACCACCGGCTCATCACCCACGGGCCGGACATCTGGGTGGAGACCCTTGCCTGCACGAAGCTGCTCACGCTCCGCATCGCGGGGCTCGTGAGGCAGCGCGTATCTGGCGTATTCCCCTTGCCGCTTGCGGAACGCCTGGGGAGGCCAATCCTGCTCGACAGGCCAGGTCGGGCGGTCCCATCCCTCCAGTTGCAGCCAGTTTGGGTGCCCGTCGGCCTGCTCCGGTGAGGGGGCGTGGACCATGCGTACACCAGCCTCGCGACAAGCGCTCACGAGGGGCCGCAGCTTCTCCTGAATGATCTGCTCGGCTCGCTGCTCGGTGTCTTTCAGGTAGTGTCGATCCCACACGTCCAGCAGCACGAAGGCGACCTGTGACAGAGGGACTTCCCAGTCGAGATGGGCATACTCTGTGTTCGCTTCGATCCAGTCGACCCCCTCGTCGACATGCCAGCGGTGATATCGGGCAGGAAACTGCCAAGTTCTCTCATCAGACGTCATGAGTCGCTCATTCTCGAATCGGGGGTCTCGGGTTTGCCCGTTTGGGCCTCCATTTCGATAGCTCGCAGAATCATCGCCTCCGCTTCACGTGCGTCGAAAGGTTTCTGCAGGGCCAGGTCGAAACTGGCCAGTCGTGGATCGGTCGGAGCAAGGGACCAACCCGTCATGAGCACCAGAGTCAGGGACTGTTCGAGTTTCGCCAGACGGGCAACCTCGTCACCACTGACGCCTGGCAGAAGGGTTGTCGCCAGCGTGCTCGTCGTCCGGTGTCGGCGAAAGACGATGGCGGTCAGCGTCAGACAGGCTGCCGCCGTGATCAGCAGAAACGGCGTATAGGGCGTAAACTGCCAGTTCATCTCAGGCAAGCTCCGCAGATTCGATCAGATCGCCCGTCAGAACTGAGTAACCCACTCCGACTTCGACATCCCGCACCGACGCGGCTGTGATCTCGAGGTTATCGAGCGTGTCGGCCATCTCGATGGCGGATGTGGCGTCGCGCACGAGTACGACGTCGTATCCACGGGCCGCCATCGCCCGCATGCCGTAGTCGCGGTGAAGGACACACATATTGGCCGCGAACCCCACGTAGAAGAGTGTGTAGACCTCGCGAGCATGCAGGAGTCGATGGAGCTGATCGCCATCGAAGATGACCTGGTCGCCTTCAGATGGCTCTACATCATCGATGACCCGACGCTCAGTGATGATTCGTTCGAACTCTTCGTCTCGTGCCTCCTGAGGACGACCCAGTTCGGCATAAGGCCCCGTCTTGGAGCGGAATTCCTCCGGGGGCCAGTCATCGCGCCCCTCACCGGTACGCCGCGGCCCTGCTTCGTCGGGGACCAGATGCGAATACCGGGGTTCACAGTTTGGGCTCGGTGCATGGATCACCTGCGCGCCGAACCGATCAAAGGTCTCTATCAGAGGCGCGATTCTTTCCCGCGTGATCTTCTCACCGCGTGCCAGATGGGTTGTGATATAGTGCTCACTCCACACGTCGACGAGAATCAACGCCGTGTGTTGCGTCGGCAGCCGCCAGTGCAATTGGCGACGCTCGAAGCGTGCCTCCACCATCCCCGACAACCGCGGGAGGTAGTAATAATCCACTTCCACATTCCACACGTGCCCCATCAGAAGGCCAGCAACTCGTTCTGGGCATCGATGCGCCGGGAACGATTGAAGTGGTAGACAGAAACGCCCTGCGACACTTCGACAGGTTCACGAATCAGCAGTTCGGCCCAGCTGTCTCGATGGAAGGCGATGTAGGCTAGCTGCATACCTTGAATCAGATCGCCGAAGGGCAGCGAGGCGTCGACGACCAATACCGGCCCCGTATCGGGTTGGGTGAAACCCTCGTCATCGTTCGCATTCACGGTCTTGACCGGATACTCGATAGTGATCTCATAGGGGCCGTCCGTGTACTGCGTGCGTGCCACCATGATTCGATTGTCGAGCACTGCTTGCGCGGAACCGGCCCGATCGAGCGACTCCGCCTCAGCATGGGTCAGATCGATCCGAGCGAACTCATACACATCTGCCGTACGCACGACCTGGCGTTCCGGCTGCATCCCCAGTTCGGGCGGGTGAAAGGGAATCTGCTTACCAGCGATCTCGTAGGTCTTGATACCGATCGCTTCGCCATCATCGCTCAACACCTGAATGAAATCAGAATTGGGCTGGGGCCAGATATCACGCTCGGCGCCAACAGCTTCTGTCTTGCAGCTGTCCCCGAGAGCGAACTGACGTTGTCGCGTCCCCTCCCGTACCGTACAGAGGCAGTCCAGAGGCATCCGCGCGTTGTTGGTTGGGTATGGCGGTGGCAGCGTTACGGTACCCAGGGGCAACTTGCTGGTGTCGATACGCCACCACAGAAACGAACGGGCAAAGTCGATGGCCTGCGTCACTCAGGTGCTCCACTCACAAGGTCGTCCAGCCGCCGTCGGCGACAGCGACCCGGCCTTTCAATGAGAATCGATCGAGAATACCCATTCAGTCACCTTGGCGGTTGGAGCTGTCCATAATCAGTGTTGATCTCGACGTGGAAGGATCGGTTGTGCCTTGAGTTCACGAATCAGATCGACGAGACCATCCACGGCGGCTTCGAGCCACGCCGTGCCCTTCTCTGGAGTCGCCTTCGTCGCGTCCCCCAGAACGCCGCTGGCTGTCTGTGAACTCCAGAACGGCACCAGTCGTGCCCCCGACCCCTCGGGGTGGGTGCCGGCGAGCAGATCTGTGCGGAAGCTGTTCTGCATGGGCGAACGCTCGTCGACGGCTTTGTCCATCTCCACCAGCTCGGGCTTGAGCGCCAGGTAGAGCGCTGTTTCATACTCCCCGCCATGTGACGTGCCTCCGTAATCGGAATCGCGCAGCTCGGTGCCCGCCGTCTTCGCCTTGCGCAGATCCCAGTGATTCACTGAAGCACAGTAGGCTTGCCCCTCGTTGGCAAGCACCGTGAGGCGCGCCGCCAGATCGAGGGGTGACGCGTTCGAGCCATGTCCATTGACGATCAGAATCCGTTCAAAACCATGGTGCGAGAGACTCTTGCACACGTCACGCACGTATTTGATGAACGTGTCCCATTCGATCGTCAACGTACCGTGGAAGTCCATGTGGTGAGGGCTGTAACCATGGGGAATCGCCGGAACCAACACCGCCTCGTCTGGAATCTGAGCCACGGCCCGTTCGCAGATCCCCGTGCACAGAACGACGTCCGTGTCCACGGGCAGGTGGGGGCCATGGTCCTCATAGGTGGCCACGGGCAGGACGGCCACCTTACCGGCCTGGGCCGCGTCACGAATCTCATTCCAGATCATCTCGGCGAAGCGATACTTGCCCATCTCGTCACCTTGTGGCCAATAGGTTCGTGTTCTGAGAGGCGGAAAACTAACACATCCCTCAGTGTGCCGCGATGGATTGACCACCTTCGGCGACAGGTGCTTCTTCAGCGCTACTTGGCAATCCAAGCAGGACCTGACCCCGCCTCACCGTCTGGAGCCACGCCGTCATGCCCCCACTCTGCGCCTCAGTTCCGTGTCACGAGCCACCCGCCTGGGCCGTCTGGCAGCGCCGCCTGTTCGAAACGATGGAAGCTGCAATCGATCCGTATACGGAAGCGTACTGCGAAGAGGATGGCCGGCTCATCTACCGTCACGAGACCGCCCACAGTCTCGATGATTTCTACGAAGCCTTCTTCAACTGGCCCCTGCTCTATCAGCTGGGCGGTGGCGATCACCTGATGGAACGCGCCCATCGCCACTTCGAGGCGGTGACGCGCCAGCTCACCGACTTCGGTCTGGTCGACCAGGAGTATGCCGTCACGGACGATCAGTTTCACCAGGCCGAAAGTGACATCTTCTTCTACAACCTGTGCCTCGCCGATCCAGGTAATGACAGATCGATCGAACGCGCCGCACGATTTGCTGATTTCTACACCGGCCACGACCCCCGTGTCGACAACTGGGATCCGCAGCACCGCATCATCCGTTCGGCCTACAATGGTTCGGGGGGTGCACGCCTCG
>PATE01000058.1 GCA_002712305.1 Gemmatimonadota bacterium
ATGGGCTACTTCCCCGATCATGCCCGTTACGAGCCGGGGCCGAACGCATATCTCACGCACATCGAGCACCTGAAGGAGGCCGTCGACATCCCCATCATCGGCAGTCTGAATGGATCCACACCCGGTGACTGGACGGAACACGCCCGTCAGATTGAGACAGCCGGTGCTGATGCGCTGGAGCTGAATTTCTATCATCTGCCGGTTGCCGTCAAACTCGGCCCCTACTTCAGTGCCATGGCCAACATAGCCCACCGCCTCGACCAGGCCGGTGTCGATGGGCTGGTGTTGTTCAACTGTTTCTACCAGCCCGATATCGACCTGGATCGGCTCGAGCCATACCCCGCACGTCGTGCTTTCCACGCCCTTCGACCTGCGCCTGCCTCTGCGCTGGATCGCCATTCTGCACGGTCGCGTCAAAGCCCATCTGGCCCATACGGGAGGGGTCCAATCACGAGGCGGTCATCAAGCGCTCATGGTCGGCGCCCAGGTCACCATGATGGCCTCTGCTCTGATGGAGCGCGGCATCGACCATGCCCACCAAGTGCTGTGGCAGATGGAACAGTGGTTTGAGGAACACGACATCGAGAGTGTGAACCACCTCCGGGGTCGCCTGAGCGACGAGGGATTCGCCTTGAGTCAGCCCCCTTACGTACTGAGTTCGTAGCGACGCCGGTCCATGACGAACTGTAGCGGTTCCCCCTTCAGATGACGTCGCAGATTATCGATACAGATGTGATGCATTGGCTCAAACGCATCTGCCGCCTCATAGGCCTTCGGAAAAGGTTGCGACAGACTGTGTCCGGTGAGGATGAGATTCGGCCATCCTCGAGCCGGGTGATCTGGCGCCAGCTTCTCAGGTGGTTTCAGCACATCGAGCCCGGCCCGGATCCGCCCTGATTCCAGTTCAGCGAAGAGCGCCTCCTGGTCGACGATGGCCCCGCGTCCCGTGTTGATGAGGATGCCTCCATCCGGCAATCGGGCCAGCAGTCTTGCCGTAACAGACCCTTCCGTTTCTGATGACAGGCCCGCGTGAATGGCGACGGTGTGACTCCGGTCAAAGAGGGTGTCGAGGTCTGCAACCCGCTCGCAGCCGTCGGGCACATCTGCTACGTAAGGGTCGAACACATGCAGATTGGGGCCCATGGGTCGAACCATGTCGATGAAGCAGCGACCGATGAAACCGCACCCATAGATCCCCAGATCGAGCTGATTCATCATGCCTGAACGAAACTCGTCCGGTAAACGCCAGTCGCCGGCCGCGATGCGTTCGATGCGAAAGCGCAGCCCTTTCAGGCAGGCCAGCAGAAGGGTCACCGCACCCTCGGCGACGGAACGCGCCTGGGCATCCCCCCAATTGGTGACGGCGATCGGCGCATCGATCAACTCGAGGGGAATCGTCGTTCTCATGCCCCCGGTGAGATGACAGATGTAGCGAAGATCGCCGGGCTCGGTGGCCAGCGAGGTGGGCACCGCCCGGGCTCCCCAACTGGTAACGAGGATGTCACAGTCCTGAATTCGGATGCTCGCCTCAGTATCCGACAGGAGTTCCCCCTCTTCGACGACGGTCAGATCGCCGATCTGGGCGATGGCAGTACGAAATGCGGCTGTCCAGGCACGGGGATCGGCCTTGTTGTGCGCCAGATGTAGAATGCGTGGGCGTGGAGACATGTCAGGACTTGGTGGGGATCGTCTCGCCATCGGGTCGAGGCGTGTGCGGCCAGTGACCGGAGGGATCACTGCCACGACACGTGATGGCCCGTTGATTCCAGCCATTATGGGCATACACGTCAGGCGGGACGAAACGCATCGTGAGGCCACAGCGTCGCCGCTCGGACAGATTTGGCTCTGAGCCGTGAAGAAGCAGATCCGTGTGCAGGGAGATCTGACCCGCTCGCATCGTCAACGCCACCGGTTCGTCGCCGTGTTCGCGGGCGTCGTTGACGGTCTGATTCAGCACGTTGTGCTCGGTCGTATCGCTGTCGTCAAAGTCGATCTGCCCGTGCACATGTGAACCGGGAATGCGGGTCAGGGCGCCTTTTTCGAAGTCGGCATCGTCGATGGCGAGCCACACCGTCACCGTCTTGCTCGGTGTCAGGGGCCAGTAGGATGCGTCCTGATGCCAGCTGACGCGTCGTTCGTCTCCCGGCATTTTGCAGAAAAAGTGAGCTCCCCAGCAGATCAGGTCCTGGCCGAGCAGATCCTGCACGTAGTCGAGAATCCGTGGCTCGATGATCATGTCGTACATGCCGGCACAGTGTGATTGCCAGCCATTGATGGAATACGCATCCCACCCTGCCGAGGCCGCCCTGGCCATCAGGTCGTCGAAATAGACGCGATTCGCCTCGACCTCGTGTGCGTCATATACGTCGAGGGGAAAGATGTATCCACGGTCGTTGTATTGCTGGATTTGGGCAGCCGACAGGTGCTCAGGAGAGTCGATGACGCTGGGCACAAATCGCAGATCGCGTCCAAGTTCGGGATGAGCATCGCGTGGAGTCATGGAGCAGAATAACAGCTGCGTACCCCTTCGCGACAACTGCCTTGGTGGGGAACCACTTGTTCGGCGTTGCCCCGCAGGACAGATTTGCTGTTCAGATCTGCCCGGGCCAGTTGTGACTTGTGCCTGAATCAAATACCGGATGAAACGTGATGAGCTGGGATCCCATCGAAGCAAGCACAATCGACGAAATCCGCGAACGGGATGTGGATCCCCTGCAGGCGCTCGCTGCCGGTGAAACCCCCGCCATCATCCTGCGACGTGCGTACACAGCGAACGACTGCGCTGAGCTTGTCGGGCGATTCCTCGAGCGCCAGCTCATGCGTGACCCGGCCCTGCCCATGAAGGAAGGCGATCGTCGTCGCATCGATATCGGCACCAGCCTGGGGAATCGGGGCGCCGACCAGGAGGCCTTTCTGGCGCACGCGGAGACGACGCGGGAACTGTTCAGCGATCTATTCGAGGGATTCCCGAACCCCGTCGACGTCGTCTACGAAGCACTGCAACAGGTGGCCGGAGATCGGCGACAAGTGCAGACCGCCTTTGAACCAGACGGACGGGCCTATGGGCCGGCGATCTTCCGCATTCACTATGACGGACACGCCTACCCGCCCCATATCGACCACGTCACCTTGAGAGAAAAGCGCTTCAACTACGCCGTGAGTCGTTTTGAGCACCAGTTTGCGGGGATTCTCTGTGTGCAGAATGCGGCGAGCGATTCTACAACGCAGGGCGTCCTCCACCAGTGCCTGTGGACGGAACAGGTCCAACCCCACATTCGGGGTCATACCTTCCACGACTACGCCACGCAACAGAACATCGGCCATTGTCAGGTAGATCTGCAGCCCGGAGACCTTTATTTCTTCAATACCCGCAACATCCATGAGGTCCCGGCCGTGGAAGGCGATGATCCGCGCATCGTACTGGCTGTTTTCATCGGATTCAACGAACACGAGCGCGATATCTACGTCTGGGCATGATGGCACCGGCTGTGACCCTCGGCTGTCGCGGGGTTGCCAGTCTGGGAGATGGCTCCTACTTTAGGTGATTGTGCAAGATCTTTGAAGCAGCTGAATCGCGCCCATTGAGGCGCCCGGGAGCCTACGATCCATGCCGAATTTCAGTGTCGTCATCAGTGACGACGAGCCTTTTGAGCGAGCCCTCCGTCGTTTCTCTTCCAAGACCAAGCGCAATGGTCTTCTGAGAGACCTGAAGCGGAAGCGTTTCTACACCAAGCCGTCGGTACAGAAGAAGCTCGACCTGCAGAAGAGCATTCGCCGCCGCAAGAAGGCGGAGCGTATCGCCCGGTTGGCCGAGATGGGTCTCGATCGGCGCGGGCGCAAGCGTCGCTAGCAGTCGACCCGGCGCAGAATTTTCGACGGCACGACAGACCAGAAATAGACGAGGCGGTGTCAGGACCCAGTCCTGGCACCGCCTTTTTTTGTCCCGACGCCGCGTCTCAGCTGGTGGCGTTGTCCGAGGCGAATCGATGGAGCAGGTCGTTGCCGATCAGCTGCCGACGCCAGCCGCCGGCAAGTCGATTTCCATTCACGTCGGTCACCTCCCCGTCACAGGTTTCGCGCAACAGCTGTTTGACCTCGGCTCGTGTCGCCACCAGGGCGGGATCGATGCCCTCGGCCTCGCTGCGCTCTCGCAGGTAGCCCATCGCTTCCTTCACACCGTCCTCGAAGGCTCGATCGTGTCGTTCCCTCGGCGGGCCTGTAGGCCATTCGTCTTCGGGGAGAGTCTGTCCCGTGTCGACAGCGGCCAGGATCGCCTCTCCGTACAGATCGATTTCCTTCCGTCGGAAGGATCGAACCTCGCCCAGTTCTTCGCGCTGCGTCGGTTGTCGCTGCGCCAGGAACAGCAGCAGCTTGTCCGAGGCGATGCGGCCCCGGGATCGATCGAAGGTTCGCGCAGCTTCCTCGCGCCACACGGTCAGTTCACGCAGCACGGACAACTCGCGACCCCTCAGCTTCCCATATCCCTTCACACGACGAAATTCCTCTCGGGGATCGCGCTCCTGGTAGATCTCAGGCTCGTCCAGACCGGCCATCTCTTCTTCCAGCCAGGCGAGGTATCCGGCCGCTTCGGCCCGTCGTCGAAGCTCGTCTCGCGCCTCGACCAGGTAGCGGACATCGTCTTCCGCATATCCGATCTGCTTGTCTGCCAGAGGGCGTTGCAGCCAGTCGGTGCGGGTCTCGGTCTTGTCGAGTTCGATGTCGAACAGCTCGACGAGCAGATCTCGCAGGGAGATCGTCGACGCCAGTCCAGCGAAACCTGAAGCGGCTCGAGTATCGAAGACATTGCTCGGCGAAGCGCCGGTGGCACGTTTGAGAATGGAGAGATCCTGTGTCGCATCGTGCAAGATCTTCTGCGTCTGTCCATCGGCCAGCAATTGGCCGAGGTCACCGAGTTGGCCCTCGAGCGCGACCGTGTCCACGAGGGTGCATCGGCCCCGATCGAGTCCGAGTTGAACCACGCCGAGGGCGGGGAAGAACGTGCGCTCCCAGACCATCTCCGTATCGACGGCAACCTGGCCCGCCGCCCAGGCAGCCTCAATCTGTTCGCGAAGCGCGTCTTGATCGACGATCAATCCTCGTCCCCTCCCTCCGGGGTCCCGAAGCCGGTTCGGCGCGAGATCAGATCGTAGTGCTCGATACGTCGATGGGCGGCGAAGTTCAGGGTCGCTCGCCGCAGCCGCTGTGTGAGATCGAGATCACAGCGCGCGATGACGAGTTCATCCTCCAACGTCGTTGCCTGGGCCACGATCTGCCCCGTGGGCGCCACGACGCAGGTGCCACCAATCTGTTCGACCCCCTCTTCGACCCCTGCCTTGGCAACAGCCACAACCCAGACGGCATTCTGATAGGCCCCGGCCTGCAGGCTCAGATGGTTGTGAAAACCAGCCAGGTGGCCGGAGGCCGGATTGGCCGGGTTATGTACGGGTGTGTTGTACCCCATTACGATCAACTCCGCGCCCCGCAGGGCCAGCATGCGATAACTCTCCGGCCAACGCCGGTCATTGCAGATCATCATTCCCACGGTCCCACCGAAAGCCCGCCAGGTGGGAAAACCGAGATCCCCCACACGAAAGTACAGCTTCTCCAGATTCTGGAAGGGCTGTCCTGGCTGATAGCGATCGTAGCCGGGCAGGTGAATCTTCCGGTATTTGCCGATGATCCGACCATCGGCACCAACAAGGACACTGCTGTTATATCGGCGAATCTCGCCTTCTTCTGCGGTTAGTTCCGCAAAACCGAGGTGAAAACCGACACCGAGTCGGGCCGCCTCGTCGAACAGGGGCTGCGTTTCGGGACTGGGCATCTCGTGCTCGAAGTACGCATCGATCTGCGATTCATCGGTCATGTGCCAGTGCGGAAAGAAGGGCACCAACGCGACTTCGGTGAACACGATCAGGTCACACCCCGCTTCGGCGCCCTGTCGCATCAGATCGATCAAACGCTCGATCACCGCCGATCGCGGCATGTCACCGGCAACCGGCCCTTGCTGGGCGGCGCCGATCGTAAGCAGTCGACTCATGGGGTCAGAATCGGCGTGGCGTACGGTGAGCGTAGTTCGAGCATGCAATGGTCAATCGGCCGCGGACGGGCAACCGCCGTCGTACGGCGAGGCGGAAGGCCTTCCGATCTTCTTCGGCGGCTTCGGCGGGGAGAACGACGGAAGGCAGTGTTGCGTGCCGGAAAGAATAGCCACGTCGGTCCCCGGTCGCCAGCGACGCACCCTAGTCGTCGCCCTTGGCCCGTCGCAGCTGTTGGCGCGCCCAGCGATTGCGCGGATCCAACTCGATCGCCTTCTCCAGGGCTGCAATCCCTCCATCCTTGTCGCCACTCTGGATCAGCAGATTGCCGAGCTGCACGTAGGTGTCGGAAGACTCTGGGTAGTATTCGAGATTCATGCGCAACATACGCAGGCCTACATCTGTTTCGACATCCGTCGCCATCAACATCAGGGTCTTCTCACCAAAATCGTAGGCCGCACGGCCATAGTACTCCTGCCTCAAGTCGCCATACTTGGCCGCCATCGCCTCGACGCCTCCCTCTTCCAGGGCTTTGGTCAGTAGCTGGGGCAGTGTGTGAGGGGCCTTCACACCACGGTGGCAAGTGACACACGCCACCCTCATCCCCCCCGGCCGATTCAGGAAGTCCTCGTTGATCTGCTGCGTCATGCGCATCATCGTCCGCGCGATCTCTTTGTGACTGTTCTCGTCGGAGGCGAAGTCCGTTCGTTGCCCTTCGCGCACATGACAATAGTCACAGCGAACACCAAGTCCCTGCGAAATCGCCTTCATCATCGCCTGCAGTGTATCGGGTTCGATGTCGGCAGGAACGACCGTGAGGTTTTTGAATTCCTGTGGGAACCAGCCCTGACCTTCGGTGGGCACGACGGTGGTCAGAGCACCGATCAGGGCTAGCAACGGAACGAAACGCAGGGACGAGTGATGGCGTGTCAGATACATGAGTCCTCGGTGCCTGGAGAGTCGTGGGGTTACGTGGAAGCGCTCGGCGGCGTTCCGGCAGGATCCGGCAGAGCTGCCCGCCACTGGTAGTCGGGTTCCGTCTTCTGCCTTTTCAGGATATCGATGATTTCGCGCCAGGTGGCGATCAAACCGTTCGAGATTGGGGGCAGTTCGTGGGCAATCGCTTTGTGCAGTTTCCCCAGACGATAACAGGGCACGGCCGCATACATGTGGTGTTCGATGTGAAAGTTCATGTGCCAGTAGAGAAATCGGACGATCGGGTTCAGGTAGATCGTGCGACTGTTGAGGCGAAAGTCGGGTACGTTGTCCGTGAGTCCCACATGTTGAGAACTATTGCACAGCAGGAACAGCCACCCCCCGTAGAAAGAGCCGAAGGTGACCAGCATGATCAGCTGCCACCAGCCCATGTGCAGGGCACCCGCCACCAGTAGCAGGTGTCCCCCCGTCATGATGCGGTCCCAGATGAACAGCCGGCGCCGGTCCTCCACCTTCTCCGGTGGAAACAGGATCTGATCCCACCCCGGATTCAGATGACCGAAAAAACCTCGGCGAATCGTGCCTCGAATACGACGGTAGGCGCCAAGGGGATCGAAGATGGCACCGCGTAGATACCCCCGCAGCGTCATGTACACGGGGAGCACGACTTCACCATCTTCCGGCGGGTAGAGGGTGTACTTGTGATGCTCAGAGTGACTTGCCCAGAAATGGGTCGGATTGTACCAGCCGAGAAAACTGAATACGTAGAGAAAGAAGACGTTCAGCTTCTGCGTGCGAAACACCGAGCTGTGCACCAACTCGTGGAAACCATTGATCATGAAGGCATAACACATGCCGTGCAGGAAAAAGGCAGGAATCCACCAATACCACGCGGCATGGAGCGTCGTCCACCAGGCAAAGGCACCGGTTGAGGTCAGGGTGCCCAGATAGCCGAGGGTTTGGATCGCGCCCAGCACGTCGCTGCGCCGGTTGAGGTCGGCCAAAACCTGCCGGTCCAGTTTCGTCCGGTGCCAGCCGATGCGTCGCTTGGGAGTGGTCTCTTCCGCCATGGCGAAACAGAGTAACGGACACGACGCGCATGGGTCAAGATCTTCCAGCAGATCACGCCGTTTGCTCGCACCGTGCGGGACCGTCTACTTATGGCGCATGCATGTTCTCATCTGCGGTGGCGGCGTGATCGGTGCGTGCACCGCCTACTATCTCGCCCATAAGGGCGTTGACGTCACCGTCATCGAACGCTCAGGCGTCGCCAACGCGGCCTCGGGAAAGTCCGGTGGCTTTCTGGCCCTGGACTGGTGTGACGGTTCCGAAATGGAACTGCTCGCACGTCACAGTTTCGCCCTGCACCAGGAATTGGCCACGGAATTGGGTCGGGAGTTGCAGCTTGACTGGGGATATCGTCAGGTGGAAACGCTCAGCGTCGTGGCCAGTCAGCAGCGTGATCTTCAGTCGCTGGCACGGCAATCTGCCCTCGATTGGCTGGGCCCTGCCGCCCACGTCCACGACCGCATCGGTTCGCCCGCCACGACAGCGCAACTCGACCCCGAACGCTTCACCAAGGGCATGATGGACGCTGCCCGCCAAAAGGGCGCGCAGGTCCAGGTGGGCACGGTGGAGGGCATCGAATTGTCAGAGGATGGCCAGCTCGCGACGGCGGCCATCGTCGATGGGGAGTCTCGACCCGCCGACGCGCTGGTCATCGCCATGGGACCGTGGTCGATTCTCGCCTGTGCCTGGCTCCCGCTCCCCGGCATCTTCGGTATCAAGGGCCACAGCATCATCTATCGCTTCGAACCTTCCTCGAATCAGACGTTGTTTCTGGAGATCGAGACGACAGAAGGTCAGATCGAAAACCCTGAGGTCGTGCCCCGGGCCGATGGCACCACCTACATCTGCGGCCTGTCGAGTCAGGCACTGATGCCTGTGGACCCTGCAAGTGTTGAAAGTGACGAGGGTGCCATCGAACGCTTGCGGGAGCTGACGGCAGCCTTCTCACCTCAGATGGCCACGTCACAGGTGCTGGCCTCTCAGGCGTGCCACCGCCCGGTCACCGAAGACGGTCTACCATTGATCGGTGCCGTTCCCGAGGTGGGTGGGGCCTATGTCGCGACGGGACACGGTGTCTGGGGTATGTTGAATGGCCCCGCTACAGGTCAGGCCATGGCAGATCTGATCGTGGATGGTTCGACGCCTCACGTCGATCTGGCGCCCTTCAACCCGGGAAGACTCGCCCGATTCGATCCGGATCGACTCAATCTGCGCTGACAGATCTGCCTTGCGACCGTTCTGGCTTGCGAGGGATCTGGCCGACCATTATCTACGACCCAAGAGCCACGATCGGTGCCCACCCGAGGAAGCCTCAAGGATCGCGATGAAACGGATCAGGGTGACGTACAAAGCGAAGGCCGACCAGGCACAGGAAAACCAGCGTCTCGTGGAAGCCGTGTTTGCCGAACTGGCGGCCAAGAACCCCGGCGGCTTGCGGTATGCGTCGTTCAAGCAGGAAGACGGCGTGAGTTTCGTTCACGTCGTGTCCATCGAGACGGCCGATGGATCCAATCCCCTGGAACAGATCGATGCCTTCGACGCGTTCACCGACCAGATTGGCGATCGCTGCGACATTCCACCACAGGTCATGCCACTGACCGACGTGGGCACCTATCACTTCTTCGGAGACTGATGCCTGCGGTAATCATACTTCAGCCGCTCTCGAAACCGAGTGTTGTCACCGCTTGCTGAACGACGTGTCCGGTGTGCCACGGAAACACCCCATCACCCATGGATATCCGTCGGTGACGAAATACGAGTAAACGTCATCGATCACCATCCCGTTGCATTCATCCAGATCGCCTGAGCCAGCGACGTACTCATAGTCGTCGACGAAGGTGCCATCGTAGGTTCCCCCTGGATTGACTCCACCGGAAGCCGAGCGCGTGCCATTCTTCAGCTGATAACTGGAGGTGACTTTGCGGACCTGCCCGTCGATCCGGGCGTAGGACCCGTAAATGGGAAACCCGTCGGCCACAAAACCGATCACCGGCGACGGCGCCGAGTCATCGTCGGCAAACATGGCCATGGGATTGCCATGGTAGTGATATGTTCCATCCGGTTGGGTGTGGGCGTTGTGACTGTCGGTACCAAAATCGGCCGATGCCGCCATCGGATCGTAGCGGAAGGGTGTCCCCATCTGGAAGCACCCGATCTTGCCGTCACCCACTCCGAAGCAGCCAGCGGCGAGCAGGTCGAGCTTCACGCCATTGAAGAAGACCGCATTGTCGATCTCCAGACTCAATGAGGTCGCTGAGCCCGCCACCCGTGGCGAGCGTGGTACACGATAGGTCGAAGTCTGGGCGCGAGCCGTGTTCACAAATGTCCGGTCCCCGTCATTGAAGTCGTGGTTGGGGATGGCATTCGAGCTGAACACACAGTGGTCGTCCGTCACGGTGACCGATAGTTCACCCGTGAAGTTCATGCTTCGATTGACGTCTCTCACCATCGACTCATAGGCCGCAGCGTAGTCGGCGCAGTCACCATTTAAACCTGTCAGGATCGCATTCGTGATGTCCTGGACCGTAACGGCAGGACCCGTGACGTCGGTGGGCCCTGATGTGTCCGCCGGGCCGGTTGCATCCGAAGGTCCGGCATCGATGTCGCCGTCAGCATGGCTGCCTGAGTCCGAACCGCAGGCAAGCAGGACCAACGCCATCAGGATTGTGAGAATCTGAAGCAGCAAGCGAGGAATCTTCATATCGGAGTCGGTCTCTTTTTTTCTGATTCGCGTTGAGTCGTCGTTTCGTACAGGTTACTGCGTTCCGTTTCCAACAGCCAGTTTGATGTCGGCACGCCACAAACCGCTTAAAGGAGCTTCATCGTGAGCACAAGCCCGCGCACCGCGAGTTACCAGGAGTTGGGGGTGCGCCCCCTCATCAACTGTGTCGGCACAGTGACTCGATTCAGCGGTTCCCTCGCGTTGCCAGAAGTCCGTCAGGCCATGACCCAAGCCTCTTTGCAGTACGTGATGATCGAAGAACTCATGGAGGCTGTCGGGGCGCGCCTTGCTCAACTGATGCAGTGCGATTGGGGTCTGGTCACCAATGGATGCGCTGCCGCTCTCGCGCAGGTAACTGCCGCCTGTGTTGCTGGCACCGACCCCGAGAAGATGGGTCGCCTACCCTACACGGACGGCATGAAGAACGAAGTCATAGTGCAGAAATCTCATCGCATGGGGTACGACCGGGCGATTTCGGCTGTCGGCACACGCCTCGTCGAGGTGACCACCGTCGACGAACTAGAAGCGGCATACTCAGAAAAAACAGCGATGATCTTCCTCTTCGGTGACGCGTCGGAGCGAGGCGAGATCAGCGTGAAACAGATGGCCGACAGCGGTCGCGCTCACGGCGTACCCACCTTCGTCGATGCCGCAGCAGAGCGACCGGATGTGCCCAACGAGTATCTGTCGCAGGGCATCGATGTCGTCGCCTATTCGGGCGGCAAATGCCTGCGTGGGCCCCAGGCATCTGGCATGGTGTTGGGTCGGAAGGATCTGCTCCAGGCCGCCTTTGCCAATGGGTGTCCGAATGCCTACATCGGTCGCCCCATGAAGGCGGGCAAAGAGGAGATCATGGGACTGCTCGCCGCGGTGGAGCAGTGGGTCGTTCGTGATCACCAAGCGGAATGGAAGGAATGGGAACGCCGCCTGCAGATCATCACCGACGCGGTGAACGCCTTCAAGTCCGTGACGACGTCCGTGCGCACGCCACGACCCTCCAATGTGGCGCCCCACTTGACCATCTCGTGGGACGCCGAAAAACTGGGCGTCTCGCCGCCCCAGGTTCGGCAGCAGTTGTCCAAGTCAGATCCTCGTATCGAAATGTCGGGCGGCGCCGACGGCGTGACCATCAATCCCTACATGATGGAAGATGGAGAAGAGTTGATCGTCGCCAAACGCCTGACCCAGGCGATGTCGACCCACTAGACCTGACGATGCCCTGGTCGTGGCGGATGGTGTGGGTTAGTGGTGATGACCACCCGGGCCATGAGCATGCCCGTGCTGCAGTTCTTCCTGCGTGGCGGCTCTCACCTCTTCGACGGTGACATCGAAGTGCAGTGTTTCACCCGCGAGAGGATGGTTGCCATCGACGGTGACCTCTTTCTCGGTCACCTCTGTGACGACGATCAGCTGTGTCTCACCATCTTCATCGGCCGCTTCGAAACGCATGCCGGGCTCGATCTCGTCGACACCCTGGAACGCATCGCGCGACACGGTCTGGATGAGTTCTTCGTTGATCACACCGTATCCGTCTTCCGGCTGGATCGTGACATTGAGCGAAGAACCGACAACCTTGCCCATCAGTTCATTCTCGAGACCGGGGATGATGTTGCTGGCACCATGCAGGTAGACGAGGGGCTCGGCCCCTTCCGACGAATCGAGGGTTTCCCCTGCGTCGTTCGTCAGTTTGTAGTGGATGGATACGACACACTCTCCAGCGATCTGCAAGACGTTTTCCTTTTTTTGGGGAATTGGAGTAGGATGAACGAGTGTAGCCGATTGCAGGCCAATCCCGCAACTAAAGATGACCATGCGCGAACGCCTCGAGCGGATGCCGGTCGCGAGTCCGATCTGGGCGCAGCGCTACCCTGAACTGCTGACGATCTGGGAAGAAGAGGCCGCAGCGCCGAAAGGCAACATCATTCGGCGGAACGTGTGTCAGGGCGGAGTCTGGGACGGACTCAGAGAAGATGCACGAAGCTACGTCGAGTTGAGCGCCAATCTCGTCGCCGACGACGTGGGCCTCGAAGGGACGGCACCACGATTCGGCCTGCGTGCGGACTCACTCGCCCACTCTATCGGTTTCCAACAGATTCCGTTGGAGCAGGTAGGACCCCGAGACCCGTCTACTCGATGACGGCAAAGGCGTCGATGGCCACCTCGAGGTCGGGACGCCACAGTGCCTCCACGACCAATCCCGTCGAAGCGGGATTCACACCGGACAGGTGTCTGCCGAAGACGGGATAGACGTCCAATCGAGCTGCCTGATCGATGACGAAGGTCGTGACCTTGCAGATGTCCTCCATCCGGCCCCCCATTTCCTCGAGCAAGGTCCGCACGTTCTCCATCGCCTGTTCGGCCTGCGCCGTCACATCGCCAGCCCCCGTCAGTCCGCTGCCGTCCAGCCGCAGACCGCTCTGCCCCTGAAGAAACAGGAATCTTCCGGCCCGCACGGCGTGGCTCTGTGGCCACGCAGAATGGCCATCGACCTGCGGTACCTGGAAACGCTGATGTTCGCTGCCCTCCGATGAGGGTATGGCGAATACATCAATCTCAAAGTCGAGTTCGGGTCGAGCGAGGTCATTCACATGGATGCTGGTGACCACAGGGCGAACACCCTCAAAGTGGTCTGCCAACACCGCGTCGATCTGCTGACGATGGGCGGGATCGGTGAGATAGGTCGTGACCTTGCAGACATCGTCGATCGTGGCACCCGCATCGGCGAGCAGCGTTTTCACGTTCTGCATAGCCACCTCCACCTGACGCGCCGGATCGCCCGCCCCGTCGAAATCACGGCCATCCAGACTCAGGCCGGTCTGGCCCTGAAGGAAGATGTGGTCGTTCGCACGAATCACGCGGGCATTCGGATAGTCGAGGGTCGGCATGAGAAAACCGCCCTTGGCATTGGTCAGACGGAATCGTTCGTGCCCCCTCTCCCGATCGCGAGGCAGCACCGCCCAGGCGTCGATCTCGAAATCGATATAGGGTTGAGCGAAATCCTTCACCACGAGTCCCGTGGACACGGGATTGACCGCGTGCAGGTGACGGGCGATGACGGGATAGACCAACGCTCGATCGGCATGTCGTTTGGTGTAGTTGTTCACGAGACAGATGTCTTCGAGCCCGCCGCCAGCCTCCTCCAGCAGGATGCGGAGATTCTCCATGGCCTGCTCCGCTTGGGCAGCGGGATCCCCTTCGCCGACGAAACCGGTGTTATCGAGTGTGAGCCCCGTGGCCCCGACGAGGAAGACCTGATCTGCTGCGACGACCGCTTTGCTGGCGCCGAAGTCCCATTCGCGAGCGTGATAACTGTCTCGCGTGTTAACGACACGGATCCGTCGATGCGACATCACCCCACCCCTCTTCCTGGCGCTTGGGTCCGCCTAGTGCGACCAGAGTCGCTTGTATTTGTCGTCACCTTCGAACTCCAGCATTTGGTCATACACCGCCTGCAGGGGTTCCAGCGCAGCGACCCCATCTTCGGCGCTACAGTTGGCAGGTCGTGACGCCCGAACAGAGGCGAAGAATTCCTGGTTCTGCACCAGGACGCCGGTCTCGTCTGCGTTCGCCGTCGTTTCGAAAACCGTGTCCCCAGCGAAACGAATTGTGCGACCGGCGATCTCGAGGACGCCGTTCTCACAGAGGAATCGATGTCCACCTGCGCCTTGCGGAGCGTTGTAGGACAGGCTGATCGTCGCCATCGCCTCGTTCTCGTAGCGAATCAGCAGACTCACATCCATGGAGGTGTCGTTGATCGGGTGTTTCGGCGCCAGCTCTCCCCGCACGCGCCGCACCGGTGAATCGATCGTCCACAGAGAATAGTCGACCAGATGGCAGCCATGGTGAAAGACGACGTCGTCGACCCAACTCCGTTGGTAGCCGGTCCAGCCCACATTCTCGTGACGGAAGGAGAAACTGAAGACCTGGTGCTGATAGATCTGCCCGGCCTTGCCCGAAGAGAGGAAGTCTTTGACGAACAGACCCGTGTCGGTGAATCGTTCCGTGTGGGCCACCATCACATTCCTGCCCACCTCCGCCGCTTTCTCAGCAATGCGCTGTGAACCGGCCAGCGACAGAGCGAGGGGAATCTCGACGAGGACATGTTTGCCTGCTTCGAGGCAAGCCATGGTTTGTTCGTAGTGAACCTGTGAGGGAGAGGCGATGATGACGGCATCCAACTCGTCATCGGCCAGGGCCTCTTGCAGAGAATCCGTGGCGCGCTCGAAGCCATGTCGCGTGGCGAATTCCTTGGCGGGCTCGAGTCGACGTCCCATCAGCGTGTACAGACGAACACCTTCTATCTGCTTGCAGGCCCCCGCGTGAAACTCGGCGATGCCACCGTAGCCGACGATACAGCAGGAGAGGGAATCCATGGGGCGCTGTGAGCTAACCCTCTCGTTCGATCTGTCGGAAAGGCTCCGGATTCACGAACTCTGTCACCACCTGACCGCCGATGAGATGTTCGGTGATGATGCGTTCCATCTTCTCAACCGTCAGTTGGTGATACCAGGTCTGGTCGGGCCAGACCATCGCCGTTGGCCCCTTCTCACAGACACGAAGGCAGTCTGCTTTGGTGCGATGAACCCCCGAGCGGGGATCACCGTATCCGAGTTCTCGCAGTCTCTTCTTGAGATAGTCCCAGATTTCGGCGCCCGAACCGTCGGTGTGGCACTTCGCTTTGGTCGGCGTCGCACACAGGAAGATGTGCCGCTCGATCGTGTCATCCGTCTGCATCGACTCTCTTTGTGTCGTCACGAGGCGCGCGTCCAATCCTTGTCGAGGGACCGATGCGTATACGGTTTGGCGGTCTCGCCGGAGTAGTCGTCGACGATCTGGCCGTCTCCCTCCAACAGATACTTGTAGGTCGTCAGACCTTCGAGACCGACCGGCCCCCGGCTGTGGAGACGACCGGTGCTGATGCCAATTTCGGCGCCCAGTCCGTAGCGATAGCCGTCGGCGAAACGTGTTGAGGCGTTGACGAAAACCGATGCCGAGTCGACGCCCTGCAGGAACCGGGTTGCAGCCGCCTTGTCCTCGGTCACGATTGAATCCGTATGGGCGGAGCCAAAACGATTGATGTGGTCGATCGCCTCTTCGAGGCTGTCCACGATCTTCACCGAGAGCACGTAGTCGAGATACTCGGCACTCCAGTCCTTTTCCGTCGCCGCTTCCACCTGGCCATTCACGCCGGGCAGCGCCCGCACCCGATCATCGCCACGGATCAGGACCTTCGCCTCTCCGAGATCCTTGATGGCGCGCTGCAGGAACGACTCGGCCATGTCGGCGTGCACCAGCAAGGTCTCTTCCGTGCAACAGGTGGAGACGTCCTGAATCTTGGAGTCCACAGCAACTCGCAGGGCCTTGTCGAAATCGGCGGCTGCATCAACGTAAACGTGACAGACGCCATCGGTGTGACCGGTGACGGGGATCTTCGTATTCGCCATCACGTAGGCGGCAAAGTCTTTTGACCCGCGCGGGATGATGAGATCGATCGCATCATCCATGCCGAGGATCTCGGTCACATCACCACGCGTTTCAAGCAGGGTCAGCCAACCGGCAGGAATCCCCTCCACCGCTTCGGTGGCACGTGTGATCACGTCGGCAAGAATTCGATTGGAATTTGCCGCTTCGGATCCACCCTTGAGCAGCACGGCGTTGCCCGACTTCAGGCACAGCGCCGCAATCTGGACCAGCGCGTCGGGGCGAGACTCGAAGATGACCCCAACGACACCGATGGGAACGGTGACTCGGAACAACTCCAGGCCCTGGTCGAGTTCCGTAGCCCGCTGTGTCTGCCAAAGCGGATCGGGTTGGCCCGCCACGGAACGCACCATGTCGAGGGCGGTCTCAAACTTGCCTTTGCGCAGGTCGAGACGTGCCACCAGGGGCTCACCAATCTCGCCCTTGACCGCCAGCGTCGTCGCCGCATCACAGTCGAGGGTATTGGCCGCCATGATGGCGTCACGCTCGGACACCATCGCCGCTGCAATCGCCTCTAACGCCGCATCGCGCACCGACGGGTCGGTGGCTGCCAGTTTTCGCGCTGCGTCGCGGGCACCCAGCGCCCGACTGCGCAGAACACTGTCGGATGCGGTCGTCTCGGTTTTTGCCGTCGTCATCTCTGCTTTGCCATTCCGCCTACGTTGAGCGGGCCTTCAAGGCCGCTTCGCTGGCAAGGGACATCATGCGCTGCACCTGACTCATCACGCGCTGGGGCTCTTCGACCTTGCCCTCTGCCAGAAGTACATAGTCGACGAGAAAGTGCGCCCAGTCCTTCAATTCCGCCGACGCCCGGTCGGCCTTCAGCAACTCACCCATGTTGACAATCGCGGGATGTGTTGGATTTACCTCAAGGGTTCGCTTCGTCAAAGGAAACGATTCATCCGACATCCGCATGAGTCGTTCCATCTGCTGACTGACACCGCCTTTGGGTACCACGAGTGCGCAGGGACTGTCGGTGAGTCGATTCGACTCCTTCACTTCGCCCACTCGATCGGCCAGTTCCGTCTTCAGATAGCTGACCAGCTCGATCGTCCGCTCTTTGTCTTCCGCCGGTTCGTCGACGCCTTCGAGTTTGACCTCTTCTGGCAACTCCAGATCCTCTGCATCGATGGCGACGAAGTCTTTTCCATCGAACTTCTGCAGCGAATTGACGACCCACTCGTCAACGGGATCGGTGAGATACAGGACTTCGAGATCGCGCTTGCGGAAGGCCTCCATGAGCGGACTCTGTTCGACCTGCTGCCGATTCTCACCGGACAGATAGTAGATCGCCTCCTGATCGGATGTGGCCCGATCGATGTAGTCCTGCAGCGACACCAACCCTTCTGTATCGGGCGTGCGAGCCGGTCTGTCATCGGCCTCGTCCCCCTCGGCAACATCGTCGCTGCCCTCTTCGCTGCTCGTCTCAGCAGGTGCCACATCGGCGGCAAGCTTGGCAGAGAAACTGGAGTGGAAGCGCAGCAACTGGCTCACCTTCTCCTGATTCTCCACATCGCGAGCGACGCCTTCCTTCAACACGATGCCGAAAGACTCCCAGAAGGTCAGATACGCGGCCGGATCATTCTTCGACAACTCCTCGATCTTGTTGAGGATCCGTCGGGTGAGGGTCTGCCGGATCTTGGCAATCACGGGATTATTCTGTAACGATTCGCGCGCCACATTCAGCGGCAGGTCATCACAGTCGACGACGCCCCGGACGAACCGTAGATACAGAGGTAGAATGTCGTTGCAGTCATCCTGAATGAAGACACGCTTCACGTGCAGATGGATGGAGACCTTCGGCTCTGGGGCGAAGAGCAATTCCATCGGCGACTGGCGAGGGATATAGACCACCGCGAAGAACTGAATGGGCACATCCACCGCCGTGTGCTCCCAGGCCAGGGGTTCCTGATGGTCACCCGACAGATGTTGATAGAACTCCTTGTAGTTCTCTTCGGTGATCTCGTTTCGAGGGCGCGTCCACAGGGCAGAAGCAGCGTTGGCCTGCTTGCCGGCGACCTTGATCGGATAAGACACGTAGTCGGAGTGGCGACGAACGACCGACTCCAGTCGATGCGCGTCGAGGTATTCCTCGCAGTCGGAACGAACGAAGACCTTGATCTCCGTTCCCCGATCTGTCTTGTCCTTCGTCGAGGCGATCGTGTAGGCCCCATCGCCGGTGGACTCCCAGATCACCGCTTCTTCGTCTTTGTCGGCCGACTTCGTCGTGACCACCACGCGTTCGGCGATCATGAAGACGGAGTAGAAACCGACGCCGAATTGGCCGATCAGCTTCAGTTTGCTCTCTTCGTCGTCTTCATCGTTGAGACGTTCGATGAACTCGCGCGATCCGGAGCGGGCGATCGTTCCGATGTTGGCATTGACCTCATCTCGTGACATGCCAATGCCCGTNTCGCGGATCGTCAGTGTCTTCGCCTCGGCGTCGACGCTGAGTTCGACCTCCAGTTCCGCATCTGGATCAACGATGTCTTTGTCGGTCAGTGAACGGAAACGGATTTTGTCGAGGGCGTCCGATGCATTCGACATCAACTCGCGGAGAAAGACATCTTTGTCTGTGTAGAGCGAATGGATGAGGATCTGCAGTACCTGCTGAACCTCTGTCTGAAACGTCCGTTCTTCGGCCTGGGCCTCGGTGGCACTGCTGGTCTTTGATTCGGTCATGTCTCAACGTGGGTAATGGGGCTAAATCCCTGTNGGCCTGTTAGTTGGCGCGACAGAGAGATCGTGGGGGAGATTCGTGGGTGAGCCGGAAAATGTAAGAAGGCGCTTGAGGCTCGCAAGCGGTGCAGCCCTCAACTACCGCCAGCCAGCTCCATCCGCAGAAACGCGATGAAGGCGAAGAAGAAGGCCGCCGCCACTTCGAGCACCAGAATGACGATGGGCACCACCCCCGCCGCCACACTGTTGGCGAGGGAGAGAGGCGTCTGCCTGAACTGAGGCATCAGTGCCGTGTCGAGGGGTTTTGTCGACATATAGTATGCCGAGGAACGTCCCATGGGGTGAGTCCGAATCCTGCGCATCTCGAGCGCGCACAAACTGGCGCAGGGTCTCACGATATCTCATCGCCTGACGAAAGAAGTCCTGGCGGCGCGCCACACCTGTGCCCAGCAGCGCTTCCATCGAATACTGGAAGGCATACCCGGGCGCACCGTAAGCAGGACGGTGAAGGCGAGGGCCACGGCCAGCCGCATGGTCAGNAGATTCGCCAGCCGTTCTTTGCGGATCAGGGTCGCGAGCATGGAAGAATCAGGAATCTCGGNAACGGCGAAAGTGCCAGCGTAGTGGGTGGAGTGGCCCTGGTCAATCAGCCACTTGTATACGCGCCCAACGCTCTTCGGTTCGTGGAGACGGCCATGCTACGCCGAGGCGTTCTGGCTACAGCGTCGTGGACAGAAACCCTCCATCGACGCGCAGATCAGCGCCGGTGACAAAGGCGCTGGCACGGGACGCCAGAAACACACAGGCACCGGCGAGCTCTTCCGGGTAGCCGAAACGGCCCATGGGTGTCTGTGCGAGAATCTGGTGTCCTCGGGGCGTGGGTGTGCCATCTTCCTCAAACAGCAGGCGGCGATTCTGCTCACCCGGAAAGAAACCGGGGGTGATCGAATTGACCCGCACTGTTGGTGCCCATTCGCGTGCCAGAAACTGAGTCAGATTGATCACCGCCGCCTTGGCCGCCGAGTAGGCCACGACCTTTGACAAGGGGATATGTCCGCTGATCGAGGCGATGTTGATGATGGACCCCGCTCCGGTTTCGATCAGCCGCGGGCCAAAGACCTGACAGGGCAACAGAACTCCCGCCGAGAGATTGAGATCGAAACTCTGCGACCATGCATCCAGATCGATGCCCTCGAAGGGCAGCTCATCGGTGATGGTCACCCTCGGGTCATTTCCTCCAGCCGCGTTGATGAGGATCATGGGCGCCCCAAGGGCCGAATCGATCTGTTCCTGTGCAGAGGCGAGGGCACTTCGGTCTGTCGCATCACAGGCGACGAACAGCGCGTCACCGCCCGATGAGCCAATTGATTCGACGACCGCTTTGCCTCTTTCGGCACTGCGTCCTACGACAGCGACAGAGGCTCCCGCGCCAGCCAGCCCACGCGCCATGGCACTCCCCAGCGCACCCGTACCTCCCACCACGACGGCGATCTGTCCATCCAGCCTGAAGTTGCTCATGGCACCCCCTCGATCCCGTAGGACACGGCCGCAGCCTTTGATGCCAGGCCGATCAGACCTCCAAAGACATTTCCCCAGACGATGAGCCAACCGAGATGTTTGCGCATGACCTTCTCCATCATGCGTTTCACCACCTCCGGTGTCAGTTCCTCCAGCTTGGTCTCGAGCAACTGATCGACCTGCGTGCGGAGCCGTGGGATGTCGAAGGCATCCTCTCGCATCCGTTCTTCGGCCACGGGCCCCAGGCGTTCGATCAAGCCTCCCATGAACTGCTGAATAAGGGGCTTCAGCATCTCCGTGCCCGCCATGCGCACCATCATGCCCGTGGGACCTTCCTTCAGCTTCTCGATCTCCGCCTCGATGGCCCGGCCCGCCTCCTCCGACTCCAACAGCTCACGAAGCTTGCGGGTCAGTCCGCCACTTCCCCCGGTCATGCTGGACCCGTGTTCGTCGAAGAAGCGCTTTAGATAAGCTTCGTCGAAGAAGTGGGTCATGATCAGATCTTTGACGGTGACGCGGATCTCCCGGAAACGCGCCGAAACGACACCCGATCCATACAGGCCAGGGACGCGATCGAAGAGCATCTTCACGGCGAGCCAGTTGGTGATGCCGCCGGCGAAGCCGAACACGCCCGCCGCCATGATCCAGGGGCCCAGATCGGCCAGCCACGGCGAGGGTTCGCCTAGCAGACGCATGACGACGGTGAGACCGAAGAGCAGGGTCAGCAGAGACAGGAGATTGCTGACGGACCCTTTGTGCCAAAAAGGCTGCGGGACGTCCTCGCTCATGCGTCGCCCGCTTCGATGCCACGGTCGGTACTTGTATCCTGCATATCGGTGTGACGCTCGATGGCCAACCCAATCAACCGGTCGATGAGCTCGCCATAAGAAACACCGCTGGCGTCCCACAGCTTCGGATACATGCTAATGGGTGTGAAACCGGGCAGTGTGTTGATCTCGTTGATGTAGATCACTGACTCGTCCTGTTCACCCACGAAGAAGTCGACCCGCGACAGACCCGCCGCGTCCACGGCGAGGAACGCGTCGCACGCCATCCGCTCGAGTCGTTTCGTCGTCTCGGGACTCACCCGCGCCGGGATCACCAGCTGTGAGTTGTCGTCGATGTATTTCGCCTCGTAGTCGTAGAACTCATTGCCGGGCACGATCTCGCCGAGCAGTGCCACTTCGGGATCGTCATTGCCAAGCACTGCCGCCTCCACCTCGCGGCAGTCGACGGCAAAGGCCTCGACGATGAGCTTGCGATCGTAGCGCGCCGCTTCCTCCAGCCCCTGCGTAAGTCCAGCCCGATCGTGCGCCTTCGTAATGCCCACCGATGACCCGAGGTTGGCGGGCTTGATGAAGACCGGGTAGTCGAAGGCGGTTTCAAGGTCAGCGAGCACCTCATCCCGAGCGGCACGCCAGCGGTTGCGCATCACACAGCGAAAGTCGACCTGCGGCAGACCCGTATCGCGGAATACCCGCTTCATCATGTCCTTGTCCATGCTCACCGCCGAGCCGAGCACACCCGAGCCGACACAGGCTACGCCGGCCAGCGCCAGCAGGCCCTGCACAGTACCATCTTCACCAAAGGGTCCGTGCAGAATGGGCAGAATCACATCGAGACCGCCACCGATATCGCTGCCATCGCCAGCGATCAGTTCGCCGGATCCAGCATAGTCTAGGCGGACCGGCATGAGATCGTCTGCCACGACCTGTGCCGAACCGAGCAGTTTCTGCGCATCGCCGGCAGACAACCATTGGCCGTCCCGATCGATGCCGATCATGGTGACTTCGTACTTGTCGCGATCGATCGCCGCCAGGACGGAGCGCGCCGAGGTGACGGAGACCTCATGTTCCGCCGAACGCCCCCCGAAGAGAACGCCGACGCGGATCTTGTCGGGCATAAACCGGCCTGCTGTAGAGATGGATGGTTGACCTAATATAGGGAGCGGGTCCATGGGCATAGGGCCAGATCGCCTGTCTGGCGCAGAGGGAACCCCTTGCATCGACGCACGGAAGTCGCGAACGTGCGCCGTCTACTGGCACATCTGAACAACACCGATCGTTCTGACGGGGAGTCGATCTCATGAACAACGATGAAGCTGCTTCTGCTCTGAACGGCAAGGTCGCCATCGTCACCGGCGCCGCGCAGGGTCTCGGCCTGAGCATCGCGGAGCTGCTCGCGCGACGTGGTGCGGCGGTGACCATCGCCGACATCCAACAGGAAAAGGCCACCACCTCAGCCAGTGATCTCCGGCAAAAAGGGCTGAGCGTCGATGCGGCCCGGCTCGACGTCGCCGACAGCGAGCAGGTGAACGACGTTTTCGATGGCGTCGCCGAGACCAGCGGCGGTCTGGATATCCTTGTCACCAGTGCCGGTGTTGCCCAGAAGGTCACACCCGTCGTCGACCTCGATGACGACGAGTGGCGTCACGTTCTGCAGATCACCCTGACGGGCGCGTTCTACTGCTGCCGCGCCGCCAGCCGCATCATGGAGCGCCAGGAGCGCGGATCCATTGTGAATCTCGCCTCCATCAATGGTCAGAACCCTGCCGCTCTCATGGCGGCCTACAACGTGGCTAAGGCAGGGGTCATCAACCTCACACAGACAATGGCCCTCGAATTAGCTGCCTACGGTGTTCGTGTGAACGCCGTGTGTCCTGGACCTGTGTACACCGACTTCAATCGCACCGTCATGGCCCAGCGCTGTGAATCACTTGGCATCACCGAACCAGAGATGATCGAGAGGGTGCGCAACGCCATCCCCCTCGGACGCTGGGGAGAACCCATCGACATTGCGGGGGCCGTCGCCTTCCTGTGCGGTCCGGACTCCAGCTGGATGACCGGTGAGATTGTACGTGTCAGTGGTGGGCTGGAAGGTGTATCCGCAGCACCGCCCAAGCGGTCAACACCCAAATGACCGAAACCCTCGAGAATCGAGACTGACATGCCGGACTGGATCGATATCACACGACGACTCCAGGATTCCATGGTCTGCTGGCCCGGGCGAGGTCCTATCGACGTCAGCTGGGAGAAGAGTGTAGCTACCGGTCACCACTGCAACGTGTCCCAATGGCGAGCGAACCCTCATACGGGAACTCACATCGATGCCCCAAAGCATTTCTTCGACGACGGCGCCACGATCGACCAGGCTCCGCTGGACACGTTGGTTGGATCCTGCTGCGTCGTGGACCATCAAGACAAGATCCTCGACGGCGATGCCATCGATCCCTACCGGGGCGTTCAGCGACTGCTACTTCGCTCCAATCACTCGGGCGCGGCAGAGGACGGCGTGTATCCACCGCACGGTCCTCTTCTCACAGCGGAGGCGGCCGCGATCCTCGTCGAATCTGGCCTGCTGCTGGTCGGTACGGATCGACTCAGTGTCGATGGGTCGGATAGTACAGATTACACCTTACACCGACTCTTTCTCTCAGCATCCTGCTTCATCATGGAAGGGCTGGACCTTGGCGGCGTGACCCCGGGCGATCATGAGTTGATCGCCCTGCCCCTGAAGGTGGTCGGCGCCGAAGCCAGTCCCGCCCGCGTGCTGGTTTCGTGACTGACCGCGCATCGGTGATGCCACGAGGGATAGGTAGACATGGAACGACGTGAGTTTTTCAAAGGCTTCGCAGCCAGCCTGGCTGCCGTGTATTCGCTGCCTCAGATCGCACAGGCGTTGAGTGGATATCTACAGGAACTGGCCGATGATTTGGCCGCTGCTACCGATCCGGCTGCCTACTGGGCGCGAGTTAGTGAAGAATTCCTCCTGTCGTCAGGGGCGGATTCACTTCAACTGCGGCAGTATCGGCGCCACGCCTCGGGCGATCGTCGAGGCTCACAAGGCCTATATCGATCGGCCGAAGGCACGGAGCTGGCAGATGCACAGCAATTCTACTCACGGGCAGCGCTGTTCGTCGGTCGTCTCCCGTCCCGCTACGGGGCTTTGGCCGTGACGTGCGAGAAACTCGCTGGCGGATTCGATACCTATCGAGAACTTCTGCGACATATGGCGGCCAACCACCTTGGACTCCTGCCACGACTGTCGATGGGGGAGACATTTCATCTGGAACGTCGGGCCCACGAAGAAGCCCTGCCGCGAATTGAGGAATTCGCCCTCGACCAGATGCTCGATGCCTACAACGAGTGGCGAGCGGAGCCCAACGAAACGACGCGTGAGCGGTTCTTTACCCACAGTGACACCTACTCGCAGCTGCGACCAGGTGTGGATACGCGCTATATGGTGAACTAGGGGGCGAGCGGGCAAGCCGTCATAGCCACAGTGAGGTTGGACGGCGATGCCCTACAGGCTGTTCAGCCTGGTGGGAGACGATACTGTAGGAATGCAGCAAGCAGACCCATCAAGATCGTCGTATAACCCATGGTGACGACCATCGAGTGACGGATCTCACCACGCAGGTCTCGTATGTCCTGCTTGACGTCCTGCAAGTCCTCCCTCACGAAAGACATCGCCCAGTGGAGGTCGTTATGCGCGGGGTGCTCTGATTTCATTGGTGTGTCGGCCATGGGGTCCCCCCTCAGGGTAGGATTCGCAGGCGGGGAAACCAACACTTGCACACTAAGCCTCAGACTCACGATAATGCCTCCCTGAAACGTCCGTCTATCCAGACGAGCCGTCAGGACGGGTACCCACTCATGATCGTGAGCAACCGTGAAACTCGATGCCTACGAAGTCCTCCACTGTGACGCCGGTTGGCGCAAGTTTTCCTTCCTCAAGCTGATCGCCGACGACGGCACGACGGGGATCGCCGAATACAACGAGTCCTATGGAAGCCCGGGACTCACCGGCGTCCTTGAAAGCATGTTGGGCTGGGTGATGGGTCGTGACGCCATGCGCACCGAGCGCATGTCTGCCGAACTCTATGCCCGCAGTCGCCAGGCACAGGGAGGCATCGCCCAACAGGCCATCGCTGCCATTGAGAATGCCCTTCTTGAGTTGAAGGCTCGCAAGTTGGGCGTGCCGTGTTACGAATTGCTCGGCGGCGCCGTGCGCGACGAACTCGAACTCTACTGGTCCCACTGCGGCAGCTATCGCATGCCGAAGACGGCCCATCTGATGGGGAAGCCGCCTGTCGAAAATCTCGACGACCTGGTAAGCCTCGGTCGCGAGGTGGCCGAACACGGCTTCGACACGCTGAAGACGAACATCTTCCTCTTCGAGCCCGAGTTCCACATGCATCAGCCTGGATTCGCACGGTCCGAAGGCTGGCCAGAGCTGAACCCATCACCAGCGGTCATCACAGCGATGCGTGATCAGATCGCGGCGCTGCGAGAGGGTGCCGGGCCAGACATGCAGATCCTGCTGGATCTCAACTTCAACTATCGCACCGAAGGGTTTCTCACCGTCACGCGCGCCCTCGATGATCTGGGCCTGGCCTGGTATGAGATCGACATCTACGATCCAGAGGCGCTGCGACGGATCCGCGACAGTGTGCAGACACCTATCGCGTCGTGCGAATCGCTGTTCGGTCTGCGCGGCTTCAGACCCTTCTTCGAAGCGCAGGCCATGGACGTGGCCATCGTCGACGTGCCGTGGAATGGCATCTGGACCTCACGCAAGATCGCAGGTCTGGCCGAGGCCCACGAGATCAACGTGGCACCGCACAATTTTTACGGGCACCTGTCGACGATGATGAGTGCCCATTTCTGCGCCAGTCTGCCAAACTTCCGCATCATGGAGATCGATATCGACGACGTGCCCTGGAAGGATGACCTGGTGACCAACGCGCCCGTCATCGTCGATGGCAGGATGCAGGTTCCCGATGGCGTTGGTTGGGGCACCGACCTGAACGAAGAGGCAATTCGAGCCCATCCGCCGGCCGATCCTCAGCGTCACGACAAGGGCATGGGCTGATAGACATGACCATTCCTGAGGATTTCGTATCCGAGGAGATGATCCTCAACTATCACTTGATGCACCCCGGCGGCGACAGCGCACCGGGTGATCCGAATGCCGCCTTCTGCCTCGATGAGACCTATCACCTGCACTACATCCTGCAGCACCCCTTCAAGGATGGTCGTTCCTTTTCGTTCGTGCATGTCACGAGCCCCGATCTGCTGCACTGGACGTGGCAGAAGACGAAACTTCAGCCCTCCTTCACGGGCCACGGCATGTTCAGCGGTACTGGATTGGTCACCCTCGAAGGCCAGCCGGCGGCGATCTACCACGGTCAGGCGTCGGGGTGGAATCAGATCGCCATCGCCGATGATCGTTCTCTCTCGACTTGGCAGAAGCCTTACGCTGTCCAACCCATGAAGAGACAGGGCGAGGCTGCGCAGATGCACCACTGGGATCCGGATTGCTTTCTGATCGGAAACACGTACTACGCCATATCGGGAGGCCGGGATCAGCCCCTGATCAAGTCAGATGATCTGCATAGCTGGACTCTGGTGGGCGATTTCCTGCGTCACGAATTGCCGGACGCCGCGATCGGCGAAGACATCTCCTGTCCAAACTTCTTCCCCCTCGATGGGCGCTGGGTGCTGCTGTGCATCAGCCATCCCATGGGCTGTCGCTACTACATCGGTGACTGGGATGTCGATGCAGAGCAATTCGTACCCGAATCTCATGGGCGCATGAACTGGCGCCGACCGAATCAGAGCATCTACGAAACCACCTATCGGGACTTCTTTGCCCCCGAGAGTGTGCTCACTCCCGATGGTCGACGGGTGATGTGGGCCTGGTTGGCCACCCTCGATGGCGTCGAGCAGCGGTCGATGCAGAGCCTGCCACGGGAATTGAGTCTCGGCGACGAAGGACAGCTACGGATTCGTCCACTGCGGGAGCTCGAGTCCTTGCGGACGGACGCGCAGGTGATGTCCGATGTCCAGATCACACCGCCGGAAGCCTCCCACGGCAACTGGGCCACCCAGAAGATCGCGACATTGCAAGGTGACACTTATGAAATCCGGATCTCCGTAGACAGATCCCAGGCGACGCGCAAACGCTTCGGCGTGCAGTTGTTCGCCGACGATGATCATCCGGGCCTGGAGGTCATGCTGACGCCCGAAACGGGATCATTGCGTGTGGGAGAGACGGAGGCGCCCTTCGCCGTGGCCGATCTGCCCGAGGACGAGGACATCGACCTACGCATCTTCATCGACAAGTACCTGGTGGAGGTCTTCATCAACGATCGTCAGGCCGTCGTCGCCAGCTTCCTCGACTACCGGATCGCCAACCAGCTGAGAGGCTACACCTATGGCGACCCCACCGTGTTCAGGCAGATCGAGATCTGGAAGATGAAGAGCACGAATCAGGGGTTGCTCGAGGCACGAGAGCATCGGATCTGGGAGCCGGACACGACGTAGAACCCTGCCGGTCGTTGGCTCCCCCGCTACTCGTACTTCAGACTCTCCACCGGCTTCCTCAGCGCCGCACGAGCCCATTGTGTAGCCACTGTAGCCAGCGCCAGGGCGAGCAGAAAAATCGCCGGGCCGGCCACGACACCCGCCGTCAACTCTGCCCGGTTCGGATACATACCCATCCACCAGTCGTTGAAGAATACCGCCCCCGGGAGGGCGATCACGACGGAGATCGCCACGAGCATGGCTTGTTCTCGAGATAACAGACACGACCAGACTCTGCGCTGTTGCCCCGATGGACTTGCGGATCCCCATCTCCTTGATCCTCGCCTCCGCTGCATAACCGGCGATTCCCAGCAGCCCGAGACACGCGATCATGACCGCCAGCAGGGCGATGACGCGCATGATCGCCCGCGTGTCCTGCAACCCGCGCACGGTCCCCTCGTCTTCGATGTGCTGAGTGAAAGTCACGCCTTCGAAGGGACGCATGAGACCATATCCCTTCCAGATCTGCCGCAGACTCGCGAGGACCGCCTCCTCCTCCCCAGGTATTACCCGGAGATTGACGAAAGACAGTCCACCTTCGCGGGCCAGGAGCACGGCGGCGTCCTCCATGTCGATCGAGATCGGTGAGATTGACCCTAATACCACCGTCATCACGCCACTCGTCGTGGTGATTGACGGATGGTTCTCGACCCACAACGGCGTCGTCGATGTAGCAGATCCATAGATGGAAAACGTGATTTCGTGGGATCCGTCAGCGGCGGCAATGCCCGCACTGTCTGCGAGGGTTGCCTGGTAGGTCATCGTCTGCGGAACTTGCGCTTGGACGACACCGAGCAGGGATGCAGACACGACGGCAGCCAGAAGGCGAATACGCATGGAGTTCCTCGACCGAAGAGATGGGGAGATCCCGGATCAAGGTCCTCGTGCGAGATTCGTACCACGGGTGTTTTGGGCCGTTCTTAGAGAGAAATGGCCGCTCAGAGTCTCCTATTCGGCCGTCGATGCGCGGAATCGCGCGCGATTCCGCGCCTGTCACGCGAATTCGCGTGGTTTTTGCTCGTTTTGTGCAAGTCAGTAAGGACCATGCGCTCAGACTGCGCGTTCGCTATTTTCGAGTTTCGAACCACGAAAAGACCAGACCGCGGATCATTCAGTCAGACAGGAGTGGACGTGTAGCTCATGCCGGCATTGAATCCAGCACAGCTCGAGCAATTCCATATGCAGGGTTATGTCGTCGTTGAGGATTTGATCGACACGGAGCGTGTGATCGCCCCCGTCATCGCCGAATACGAGGGGGTCCTCGATCGACTGGCCGACGAACTTCATGCCGACGGCACGATTGCCTCAGCCTATGAAGACCTACCCTTTCAGGAGCGACTCACGCGAGTCTATCACGAGAGTGGCAAGGTCCACGCCCAGTATTTCGACTTCAGTCTCCCCCAGGGCAACGTTCAGCCAGACACGCCGTTCTGGGCGGGTCCTGCCGTCTTCAACACCCTGATCGATGAAGATCTACTCGACGCTGTGGAGTCCATCGTTGGACCGGAGATTTACTCCAATCCCGTTCAGCATGTGCGCCTCAAGCCACCCGAGCACCTGACACCGAAGAACCCCGATACGGGTCTGCCTCAACTCGGTGTCACACCCTGGCACCAGGACAATGGCGTCGTGTTGCCCGAAGCCGATGAGAGTGAGATTCTGACCGTGTGGTTTTCGCTGACCGATGCCCTCGTCGAGCACGGCTGTCTACACGTTTTTCCTGGCAGCCATCGAAGCGGCCTGCTGCATCACTGCCGTCGACCCGGCGGCCTGTCCGTCGCCGAACCCCAGATGCCGTCGCAGGAACCGGTCGTGTTACCCATGAAGGCGGGCGACGTTCTGTTCCTCACGCAGCTGACTTGTCACGGTTCGCTGTCGAATGTGAGCGACACCGTGCGTTGGAGCTTCGACCTGCGCTATCAGCCGACGGGGAACCCCACGGGACGGCCTGCCTTCCCCGGCTTCGTCGCCCGCAGTCGGTCTCGCCCCGAAACCGAATTGCGCGACCCGGCACAATGGGAACAGTTGTGGCGGAACACACGCGATCGCATGTCCAGAGACCAGGAGAATGATCCCTTCAATCGCTGGTCGGTGGACGACGAGGTCTGCGCCTGACGGCAGACCCGCAGGGCATCGCACGCGGGATGCAGCGAGCCCTGCTCGACGTGAGTGTTACAGGAAGCTCTGGTGCCTGAACGGTGCCGAGACCTCGTCCAACGCCTGTTTGACGTCTTCCCCCAGAGTCCATCCCACCGCCCCAATCACATCGTTGATCTGTTCGATCGTATCGCTGCCGGAGATCGCGATGGTGACCTCCGGTTGGGACAGCACCCAGGCGAAGGCCAGTTGTGCCGGCGATTTGCCAACCTCTCCTGCCAGTCGAATCAACGTGCGAATCGTGTCCCCTGCCGGACCTTCCATGACCCGCTGATACGCATCTGGCATTCGTGTCGCCCAGAGAGATCCGTCCGGCGGCGGCTGATCGGGTACATAGGAACCCGTAAGCAACCCCACAGCGAGGGGGCTGTAAGCCATGGCGCCGAGTCCCTGATCGCGGATCAGACCGAACATTTCGGTCTCCAATCCACGGTTGAGGAGACTGTAGGGGTTCTGCACACACATGAAGGGGGTTGTCGTCAGGCCATCGGCGACCCACAGAGACTTGCACACCTGCCACGCGGCGAAATTACAGCAGCCGATGTAGCGAACCTTGCCACTGCGAACCACATCTTCGAGGGCACGCATCGTCTCCTCGAGAGGTGTTTCATCATCGAAAACATGCACGAGATAGACATCGATGTAGTCCGTATCGAGACGGGTCAACGATTGCTCGATGGCGCGCATGATATGCCCCCTCGAGAGCCCGGCATCATTGGGACCTGCGCCCATTCGACTGGCCACTTTTGATGTGATGACCACATCGCCCCGGCGCCCCTTGAGCGCCTTTCCCAGAATGACCTCTGACTGCCCGGCACTCTCGGGTACATCGAGCATGCCATACACGTTGGCACAGTCGATCAGGTTGATCCCCAGATCCAGCGTATGCTCGATCATGTGTTGAGCCACGGCAGGATTGTCCTGTCCACGCAGCCCGAGGCCGAGCGCCAGCGGGCTGACCTTGAGACCCGCAGACCCGAAGTTGACGTATTCCACCTTGTGCTTGCTCCGAATGGTTTTTGAATTGAACGGACGCCCAACAGATGACACGTGGGTGATCACCCGTGGGGGAGGGTATGCTATGCGAACGGGCCACGGGCTGACAAGGATGCTCGTCCCCTTGCCACAAGGCCAGCGGCCCTCCATAATGCCCAACCTATCCTCACTCAAACACTGCCGGAATTTCAGATGGAAGAGGTACGCATCGCCGTCGTCGGCCTGGGTCACCGCGCCCACGCCTGGATTCGTTTGCTTCAGCGGATCAGCGGATACCGGATCGTGGCCGTGTGTGACCCCATCGAAGCGCTTCTCGAACCCGCCCGCGCAGCGATCGAGTACGGCGGGGGGGTCAATGGCGGGGCGCCGACACTGACGAACACGTCGGTGGCGGGGGATGGGGGG
>PATE01000059.1 GCA_002712305.1 Gemmatimonadota bacterium
CTGTCCTGCCCCACCTGCTTCGGTGACCATCGCCGAAACAGCTTCGACAAGAGGGCGATAGTGGCCCGCCTCGAGAAACTTCCGCCGTTGGCGCAGACTGTCAGGAGGGTCGCCGGCCTGTTGTGAAGAACGCTGGTGGGCGAGGATCAGATTGACGTATCCCTCCCGGGCCAGATCGAAGCTGTGACTCGAGGGACAGATGAACCGACCCTCTACGTGGCTCAGTGCCTGTTGGCACACGGGACACATCCAGATGTGGTGATCCTGTAACAAGAACGCTCGCTCGCTTATGTTATCGCCCGGCGATTGAAGTCCACCGACACAAGATAGAGGATACCGATGTCGTACAAGACCCCCCTGTCCGATGCGCAGATCGAGGCCAGCTACGAGCAGGCGAAGGAGCAGTATTCGGCTCTGGGCGTTGATGTCGACGCTGCCGTCGACGCAGCGCTGCAGATTCCTATCTCCCTGCATTGTTGGCAAGGCGATGACGTGGGCGGATTCGAGACCAAGGATGAGGCCGTCGAGGGTGGGGGCATCATGGCGACGGGCAATTTCCCGGGCAAGGCGCGGACAGCCGATGAACTACGACAGGATCTGAAGAAAGCGACAGACCTGCTGCCGGGGGCTCATCGCATCAACGTTCACGCCTTCTACTGCGAGACGGGGGGTGACGTCGTCGATCGTGACCGGCTCGAACCACGACACTTCGCCAACTGGATCGGCTGGGCCCAACAGAACAACATCGGTCTCGACTTCAATCCGACCTACTTCGCCCATCCAAAGGCCAACGACGGTTTCACCCTCGCTCACCCGGACAAAGCGATCCGCGACTTCTGGATCGAGCACGGCATCGTCAGTCGACGCATCAGTGAAGCGATGGGTGATGCTCTGGGTGGCGAGGTGGTCAACAATCACTGGATCCCCGACGGTGCCAAGGATCATCCAGCCGACCGCAGCACGCCCCGACAGCGCCTGGTGGAGTCCCTCGACGCGATCTTCGACGACAGCCTCGGCATCGGCCCGAACTGTGTCGATGCGGTGGAGGGCAAGTTGTTCGGCCTCGGCATGGAAGACTATACCGTCGGCTCCAACGACTTCTACGCCAATTACGCCCTGTCCCGGGGCAAGATCCTCTGCCTCGACATGGGTCACTTCCATCCCACCGAATCCATCGCCGACAAAATCACCGCCCATCTTCCCTTTCATAAGAAGCTGCTGATCCACACGAGTCGCCCCATTCGCTGGGATTCGGATCACGTCGTGTTGTTTTCGGACGATGTACGCAATGTCTTCCTTGAAGTGGCCCGTGCCAGGGCCCTCGACAAGGTGTATGTCGCACTCGACTTCTTCGATGCCAGCATCAACCGCGTCGGCGCCTATGTCATCGGCACCCGCGCGACGCGCAAGGCGATCCTCTATGGGCTCGTCGACCCGACCCAGCAGCTTCAACAGCTTGAGTCAGAGGGCAAACTGGCGGCCAAACTCGGCCTGATGGAGGATCTCAAGACGATGGCCTTCAATGCCGTGTGGGACATGGCCTGCCTCAAGGCGCAGGTCCCGGTCGGTGCGGGCTGGATCGACGAGATGGAGTCGTACGAGTCCAGTGTCTTGTCGGGGAGGGGGGCGTGAAGATGGCCACCGACCTGTCACGCTTCCGGGGTGTCTTCCCTGCCGTTGTTACGCCCATGACGGCGGCGGATGAGCTGAACGAGGATCAGTTGCGATCCGTTTTCGACATGAATATCGCCGCAGGCGCCCATGGCTTCTGGATCGCCGGTGGCACGGGCGAGAGTGTCCTTCTCAGTGACGAGGAGAATCGCCGCATCGCCAGCATCGCCACCGAACAGGTCGCTGATCGAGCGGTGACCATCATGCATGTGGGTGCACCGACAACGGCTCGAGCTGCGGCGCTGGCCGAACATGCGGCCAGGGCGGGCGCCCACGCCATATGCTGTGTCCCGCCATTCTTCTATCGACGATCTGACGAGGAAATCGTCGAACACTATCGCGCTGTTGCCGCCGCCGCTGATCTGCCGCTATTCGTCTATAACCTCCCTGGATCCACTGGCGTGGAGATCACTGTCGATTTGATGGAGAAGATCCGCGATGGCGTACCCCAGTTGGCAGGCCTGAAACATTCCTCCGTCAACCTCTTGATCGCCCGGCAATTTGCCGACATGGGCCTGTCCTGCTTCACGGGGTCATCTCACCTGCTCCAGCCTGCACTGACCATGGGCGCATGCGGTTGCGTCGACGGACCACCGTGTGTGGCACCAGAGCCATGGGTAGAGTTGTGGAATGCCGCGCAGGAAGGCGACAGCGCACGGGCCGAAGAGGCACGCATACGTTCTTACGAAATAATCGATCTGTGTACGATGTTTGGCAGTCCGAAGTTCCACGCCGTGTGCAAGGCAGCCGTTGGTCTGCGACTTGGTCTCGATACGGGGAATCCACGCCGCCCGGCGTTACCCCTGACAGATGACGAACGCCGCCAGGTGAAAGATCGGCTTCATTCGCTGGGGTTGATGAGCTGAGACTGTCCGGCAGCCGGCTAATCCTGCTCTCAAGCGGTTCTGCCGTGCCACGACAGCATGCTCGTCAGTGTCCCGCAACCCCCTCGGGTGCCGTGGGATCCCGATCTATGCGAGCGCCGGTGTCGAGCACGAATGGTACAATGACGGCGAGTCGTTCCTGATCGAGGAAGCAGTGCGCTACAAGGAAGAGGGCTACGACGCCTTCAAGTTCCGTTGTGGTACCGTTTGGCACGCGGCGGGCATGACCTACAACCGCTACTTCCCCATCCTGCGGCGGCTGCGCGAAGCGGTGGGACCGGACTTTCGACTCATGCACGAGGCCGTGGGCACGCAGGGTGGCACTTCTTGAATCGATCATCAGCGACTTCGCGCCGGTGCTCGAGGACCTCGGATTCTACTGGTTCGAGGAAGCCTTCGGAGGTGGAGTCAGTCTGCTGCGATGGAGCCTGACGCCGGCAAACTATCCGTCGTGACGGGTGCGTCAACCCGCTCCTCGTAGTGCGAAATAGGTGCTTGCGCGGTGTCTATCCATTGCAGGCTTACAGATACCCCAGATCCTTCAACCGCTGCTCGAGCGCCTCTTTCTCCTTCGCCGACTCCGCTTGCTCACCCAATCCGCGGTACGCGGAGCCCTCGACGAGATCTCGATAGATCCCGGAATACTTCTCTGCGTCTGCACTCTCGAGGGCCTCACCACTGATCACATCCCGCAGCACGGATTCGCCCTTCGTCTCGTCCTGCCGGAACATCACACGACCATCCGTCAGCGACCACTGACGAACGCCCTGCGGATTGTCGGGGAGCTGGCTGCCGTCGATGGAGAGTCTTGAGGTCACCCGTCGATGCTCTGTTTCGAGATTGGCTTTGTGCAGGAACCCCACGCCAAAAAGACTGTCCAGTTCCGTCAGCGCCCAGCGCTCGTCATCTCCATCCTGCAGCAGGGAGCGCCCATAACCGCAATAGCCGGTGTCGACCTCGGCCAGTTCACAGATCGTCGGAAACAGGTCGATCATGGACAGGGTCCGCGCCGGCAAGGTCCAGCCCTCGCGCGGGATGTGGGCTAACAGGGGCACACGCGCCACCTTTTCATGGATCAGATCGCCATGCGACATGATCTCAGTGTTGAATCCCTCTCCATGGTCTCCGAAGATGAAGACCGTCCATTCAGACAGGTCGATTCGCTTCAGAACTTCCACGAGGAGGAACTCCTGCACGTGGGTCGCCGCGGCGTAGTAGAAACGCAGCGCTTCCAGCTGGCGCCCTTCCTCCACCATCTCACGCAAACCCGGGTTCATGTTCATGCCCGAAAGGCCATAACCGCCGTGGGTATACCAGAAATGGAGAAATCGCAGTTGGGGTGCCGTTGCAAACCTCTCAAGCATCTGCAAGGTGGGTTCGATCGAGGCTAGCGTTTGATCGTCGATGGCGGGGTCGAGGGGCCCCATGAACGGTTCGTAGTCAAGGAAGCGAAACACGTCTGGCCGCTGTGAACGGCCACTCACCTCGAATCCGGCGTCGGCGAAGGCTTGCAGAAGATTGGTCACCCCCGCAAACATCTTGAGATACGTCTGCCCGAACAGGCCGTGCTCGAAGGGATAAAGGCCCGTAAACAGCGACGTGTGAGAAGGTCTTGTGGCCGGTGCGGTGACGAAGAATCTCTCTGCCAACGCATAGTCTCGCGTCAATACGTCGAACTTCGGCGTCAGCAATGACGGATTGGTTCGACTCAGCGCATCACAGCGCCAGCAATCGATGGAGATCAGCAGGAATTTCGAGCAGGCCACGGCGTCTCAGCAGACCATCACGTGGCCAGTGGCGGGCCACCGGGAATGGTGACCCGGCGCCCCTTGCGGCCTGCTGGTGTGCGCTGTGCGCTGAAGGTGGCCGTCTGATACTCGCCGAGGTGAATCGTGCCCGTCAGTGAATCGCCGGTGCCCGATCCGCCAAAGAGGAAGGGAATCCAGTTTCCCGGTCGCCGCATGTGGCTCTCGAGTTTCACCTGATTGCCCTCGACGACGCCGGCGATCTGAATCGTCGCATAGTCCGTCTCGTGGATCCCGGAGACCCAGTTTCCATCCTGGGACAGGGTCCAGCGATGCTGACTGACGCTGGTGGCATACTGAACCTGCACCTCCCACGTGCCGGACACGTCGAGCCTGGCCGCCGCCAAGTCGTCGTTGAGAGGCTCCCGTTTCTCGGTGAGAATCGCGTGGATGCGCTCGGCGACGACCTGCTCGTTTCCTGGCTGCAGTTGGCTGGGCGTGACATTCACACTCGCCGAACCATCGCCGTCACCGCTACCGATGGCGATCCGTGGCGGCTTGCGAGCGAAGTCCTCTGCCACCTGATCTCCGGTGATGTGCAGAACCGATGGATCCCACCGAATCGTGAGCCGCGGCGCCCGGTTGTTGAGGCCCTCTGGAGCATCCACAGATGTCGTGACGGTGTCGATTCCTTCGACTCGCTTTGAGATCGTCTCGAGTTTCTCCAGCCAGCTCTGCCACTCGCCCTCGTGATCTCGCGTGACCCAGGCCTCGACCGCGGCAAGCATGCCCAGGATCTCTTCCTTACCGATCTTGTCGTCTCGGCCGGGGCCGTGATGGGGCGAGGAGGCCTGCCATGTGGATGTGAGTAGCGCCTTGTCACCGAGGGCGATGCCCGCACACTGGGGACCACACAACGCCTTGCCCCCACTGTAGGTGACGACGGTCGCACCCGCCTCCAGGTGGACATTCGGTATGGTCAGATTCTCGGCTGCCGAATCCGCCAGAATCGGGATCCCATGCGGTTTGGCGATGCGTGCCATTTCCTGCAAGGACAGAGGCTGGTCTTCGCCGCGACCGGTAACCATGTAGATCATCGCCGTCCGTGGATTGATCGCCTGTTCCATTTCCTCCGCCGTATCCACCATCACGATCTCGACACCCACATTGCGCACCGCGTGATCATAGGCATTGCGGCAGTAACCGGGGATGATCACCTGGTTCTTGTCGAAACCCGTCAGATCGGGCACCCGAATCAGCTTCTCGGGGTTGCCACCGGTCACACAGGCGATCGTCACGTGTTTGATCGCCGCCGCACAGCCAGACGCGATCAACCCCCACTCGGCACCGGTGATGTCGGCCAGGCGCTGCCCCACGGCGGCTGCCATCTCGTCGTATTGGGCGAAATAGCCGGCAGCCGCCTCCATCGCCTGCAACACCTCTGGCCGTTCGACGGAACCACCGATGATCGTGAAGGTGCCGCGACAGTTGATGATCGGCTCGACGCCGATCGCCTGGTAGATGGTCTCGCTGTCGCTCTGCTTGGCGAGAAAGGGCAACACAGCCAGGCCTTTGGGGTCATTCGATGCCAAGGTGATTCCTCATGGGTTGTGAACCGGACGTCGCGCGAATGGTGGCGTCAGGTGACGGCGTAGTAAGGGCNGAGTCGATCGGGAACGTGGTCGAGGGAATGGGCGGCACGGCGTTCTCTTTCGGCAATGATTCGCTCCTCCATCGCTGTACTCAGACTGCCACGGATCATGTAACTGGTCGTGACATACCGACGCAAGCGATGGATAGGGATCACCGCATGCCACACTTCGGGAACACGCAGCACGACACTTCCTGCGCGCAGCGTGGCTGGCACGTAGTCACCCGCATCGATCTGTTCCTGAGTGGGTGACAGCTTGTCTGGGTCGTCCGGATCTGCAAAATGCCACTTGTGCGATCCGGGTACATAGGTGAGGGCGCCCGATTCGGCATCGATATCGTCGAGAAAAACCGCCATCGACTGGCGTGTAAAGGGCGGCGACAGTTCGCCGANCNCACCGTCTGTATGACGACGAACCCCGACGTGCTCCGGTGTGTAACGATTCGTCTTCAACTGCCACGCCCACGGATGTTCCTCGCCGAGGATGGCGCACACGACTGCCATAAGACGCGGATGGGAGAACAGAGCGGCCACGTGGCCGTATGGCAGCAGTTTGTCGCCCGATAGACTGTCGCGCACACCGGGCGTGCCCNGCCCCTTCCCAAGATCAATGTGCAACTGGTCAAAGTCCTGACGAACGAGATCCACCTCGGCCGGTGTCAGCAGGTCGGGCAGGATGGCGATACCATCACGCTNCGCCACATTGACGACCTGCTGATCATCCTGACTCAGCGTGTTCGGATTCATCGCCATACTTATCCGTTTGGCTCTATCTGGCGGTGGGCAATTCTTTGAGCTCTTCGCTCAGCCAGATCTTTCGCTGGAAGCGCTCATTCTTCGACGACATGTCGATCTGATAGAGACTCGACGAGGTCGGCGCAGACACGTTGAGAATCTCGCACAGATTGCGTGCCAGCCACTTCTCGATTTTCAGCACCACCATCTTCCGGCGCAGTCGCCCCTGCACATCGCGATTGAGGATCGTCGGGATCGTATTNAGNGTGACGATCTCGTCGATCGAAGGACTGGCCATCTTCTCGCGCCCTTCATCGGAGGCGTAGAAGTGGCTGACGGCAAACACGGTCTTGCCCGGGTTGATCTGCTTGAGAAACTGGCACGACTTCACCACGGTCGAACCGGTCCGAACCATGTCGTCGAAGAGGACGATGTCGTGACCGTCGAGCTCTTCGAAGGTGGACTCGCTCTCGGCGTGCAACTTGATCGCCACGTCCCGTTCTCCCATGCGTTCCTTGTCGAGCAGGACGAACCGGGCGTTCGCCAGACCGAGGCCGACAAACATCTCTCGCACGAAGTCACGAGCCCCTTTGTCCGGTGCGCATAGGGCCAGTCCTTCTCCCCCATCGCCATAGTTGACGATGTTCGAGTTCAGCAGGTAGTCGATGTAGATCTCATAGGGGATCAGATTGTGGAATCCACCTTCAAAGACCTCGCTGAACATGGTCTGCACGGCGTAGGAATGATTGTGTACGGTCACGACATGGTCGACACCCGCCAGTCGCAGCATCTGCGCGTAGAGTTTAGCCGTGAAAGGCTGGCCATCGAACTTCTTCAGGTCGTCTTCGGTGCGCTCGAAGTTCGTCGATCCCAGATCGTGTCGCGGACCACGATCCTGGGCGCTGTAGTAGAGATCGGGTTCGACGAGCACCACCTGTGCGGCCCCATTCTCCTTGGCAGCACGGGCGATCAACAGATTTCGCATGGCCAGACTCTGGCGACTCATCAGCAGATTGCTGGTGCTGACGATGACGACCTTCTTGCCGTCCAGCTTGTTGCCGATGTTAGCGAAATCTTCCTCATCAGAGATGAAACGAGGGCAGAACTCCGAGTTGGCAAAACTCTTCATGCTGATGAGGTCGGCGATATCCTCTCCCTGTCCCATGGCATAGGCCACGTCGATAGCGAAAGGGTCGTCCGACGAATTCCCGNCGACAAGCAGATCCGAAGCGGGACTACCCGTCTGACTCATCATGAACTCCCTGTGTGCGCGAATGAAGATGTGTGCGGATCGNGAGCCTCACTAGTCGATTAACCGTGTGTTCATCTGACGGTCCGTGTGTCGATAACCCGTGAAGGCAGCGGGGTTCAGTGGGGCTGGTGTGTAGATATGAACCGAATCCTGNTAGGGATCATAGAGAATAACTTCATCGCGTTCATCACCACAGACATCTGCGGGGAAACAGTGATACCATCCCATCTTTCCTCCCGCCGGTGGCGGAAGATCCGGAAACCTCACGGCGCGTTGCCCGTCACCACCCCATAGAGCCGACGGTGTGAAAATCAGATCCGGCTCACCGGTGTGTCGCCAGTGGATGGTTTCCAGGCCGGTGTTGTTCGGCGACTCGTCTACCTGAAATCTCGAGCAGATCTGACCATCGTGATCGACGACGATGAGGTCGGTGTGGTGTCCGTTGTAGCGAATGACCATCTCCAGGCCTTTGCCGGGTCCGTGGAAGGCACCACACCGAACCTCTTGCCCGTGGGGCACGATGTCCATACCCAATTCGAAGATCTTTTCGCCGCGTCCATCGAGAATCTGCCCGCCTGCCGATAAGACGGCCTGCGGATTCCCCACTTCCGCGATCCACGGGACGACGAGAACGCTGTCCATATTGTCGCCCAGGTATCGCTCCCAGAGAAGTGTGCCGTCGTGATCCAGGCCAAAATGACCGCCCACGATCTCGTCATACCCGTCTCCATCGAGATCGCCCACACAGGGGATGTAGGCCGAGTGTTTGGGATAGTGGTTCCAGGGGTTGTCATAGGTCCACAGAACATTCAAGGCGTGGTCAAGGGCCACCACCGTCTTGCCCACTTTCACAACCACGTCCATCGCCGTGCCCGGACTCGCACCGAGGTCCGCCACCATCAGACGTTGGTGGACGTAGTTGGGGATCTGAACCTCCCCGTCGACGAAGGCATCACAGGCTCGCAGCGCCGCCGGACTCGCCTCGGNCTTGATCTGTCCTGTGCTCCCGTCGAGCAGCAGCAGTCTCACATCGTGCAGATGCCACTTGCTCGTGCGTTCAACCCCTTCGTCGATGAAGAAACACAGGACCTCCGTCTCTCCGTCTCCGTCGATNTCGGCCACGACCACGGGACCGGGCCGATCGGGTGAGACGGTGTGCAGCCGCCCGTCGCCGTCTTCGTCGAAGGCCGATGCATCGTGATCTCCGAAAGACCATAAGGGGTCTCCCGCCAGATTGAAGGCTCCGATGAAGGACGGCTTCAGTCCGCCCAGACACTGGTAGACGACGAAGTCGACATCACCATCTCCGGTGAGATCACCGATGCGAAGGTCACCGCCATATCGACGGCCCTGATCGTCCATGGAGACGAATTCGTCAGGAATCAGGATGTGGCGAAACTTGATCGCCTCTTCGACCTGCGCCGCCATCAACCTGCCTTGAGCTCGACCAGGCGCGAACTCCCCTCAAAAACCGGGGCGGTGACGTACTGATATCGACCCGGCCGATACTCGTCGACATGGTCAAAGTGAACGTGGCCGCAGAAGATGGCTGCCAGATTTTCACTGTCGCCGGAGACGATCAGGTCATGAAAGACCGCCGTCGCCACCTCGTCGGTCGGCACTCTCCACTGTTCCCGCGTCTGCTCCGTCCATCCCTCACTGGCGGCCATCATGATGGGCGCCTTCCACTTCTCCATCACCGCAGGGGTTAGCGATGGGATGGAGATCGGAATGTGAATGAGCAGGATGCTGGGCTGATGATGACTCAATTCCGCCCGCATGAACTCGACTTGCTCGTTGGAGACCTGGTAGTTGCTGTTGTCGATGGCGATCAGACGAATGCCCTCCACGACGAGGGACTGACAGGCGGGATTGTCTCCTGCGATCGGCTGAAACCGAGGATAATGAGCAGCCCGCGTGTCATTCGACCATTCCAGATGAGGAAAGTGCCAGTCGTGGTTCCCCGGGGTGTAGAGATAGGGCACGTCCAGATCCGCCATACCCTCGCGGATGATGTCGACCCCTTTGTGGGACGGAAAGTGGATGATATCGCCCGTCAGGGCGGCGAAGTCGACCTGGCTGCTTTTTCCACGTGCCACAGCCTCGTCAAACAGTTGCTGAGGCGGCACGTTACCCGGTGTTCTGTCCAGGAACCGTCCTGTGACGCTGGTGACGTGTTCAGCGGCATCCGGATCCCGTTCATCTCCGGCCGCGATGTGAGAATCGGTGATGTGGAGAAAGGACAGATCCCGCTGCAAACCCTCGATGTGAATGGTTGCCCTGCTGTGGTCGGCACTGAGCTGATGTTCGATATGCACGGTCACTCTTTTCGTGATGGAATCCGATTCTACAAGTCAATCCGCCGACCGGTTCGAGAGGACTCGAGGACCGCTTCGATGATCCGCAGCGTCCCGGTGGCATTGGCGCCCGTCGCGATGGGTTCGACGCCATCGAGGAGACAATCATGGAAGTGTTCGATGGCGGGCGCAAAGGGACGGACGCCGGCATTCACTTCGACCACCTCTGGTTCGCCACCCGTGTGGATGGTGAAATGGTCTTCGGGTGTCGGATGGCATGGCGTCAGCACATCGAGATACCCATCTGAGCCGTGAATGAGGACTTGCTGGCCACCGGGAGCATCAAATCCCTGTTGCAGCGAGGCGTGGCGATTCCCGGCGAAGGTGAGAATGATGGAAGCTCGCGTGTCTACGTCGTAGTCGGCGTCCGTATGACATGCCGCCATCACGGAAACCGGCTCTTCGCCGAAGACGAAACGGGCGTACGTGATCGGGTAACAGCCGACATCCATCAGGCTGCCGCCTCCCAGTTCCTTGTTCATGCGGATATTGTCGGTGGGACGTTGCAGGGAGAATGTGAAACTCGCTTGCATCTGTACCAGGTCACCGATGCGACCGGCGTCGATCACCTCCCGGATTTTCAGTGACTTCGGATGATACAGAAAAACGAAAGCCTCAAAGAGCAGGACACCTTTCGCGGCACAGTCGGCAACCATCTCCTCACACTCTGCGGGTGAAATCCCCAGGGGTTTCTCGCAGAACACGTGTTTTCCGGCCGCCGCTGCCTTGGCCGTCCACTCCGCATGCATGGAGTTCGGCAACGGGTTGTAGATCGCGTCGATCTCGTCACTGGCGATCATGTCTTCATAGCTGCCGAAACTCTGAGCGATCTCGTGTTCCCTAGCAAAAGCCTCGGCTCGAGACGCATCGCGGCTGGCGACACCGACGAGTTGACCTCGAGTGGTCTGTTTCACCGAGGGCACAAACGCAGAGGCCGCAATCCCGGCCGTACTCAGGATTCCCCAGCGGACTGTGTCACTCATTGGATTCCTTCTCGTGGAGGTTACGGATGAACGAAGGCGGATCAGATGCCAGAAAGTGTCAGACACCTGAAACCGGACGTGGGTAGATAAAGACCGTGGCCTTCTGCCGTCCATAGGAAGACGGAACCCGTGATTCTATCTGTCGCCCTTGTGTCGATACGAATCGTTCGGTGATCTTGTGATCTCCTCTCTCACCGTCCTGCTACCGCAAAGACTGCCTTGTCCCCAAACGTCGTCGTCCCCATCCGCCTCCAGGGGAATCAGGGGTCCGTTTGACTCAGCGTCACATCCTCCTGATGTGGTTGCCCCTGGCTCTCAGCGCCATGCTGATGACGGGAGAGATCCTGTTAGTACAGGCCGCCGTGAGTCGCCTGCCAGACGCTAAACTCATGTTGGCCGCCTTGGGGATCATGTTCTGGCTCGAGGTCCTGATCGAGGCTCCGTTGATCATGCTGCTGTCGACGAGCACTGCACTGACCACTTCGGCTCAGGCCTATGGGGTTTTGAAAAGGTTCATGGTGCATCTGAACCTGGGGGTGAGCGCCGTCGCCGTCTCCATCGCATTTATCGATCCGTTATTCGATCTCGTCCTGTGCGTCGGTATGGGCATTCCCGACATCGTAGCCGAGCCCACGCAGACGGGCATGAAGATCATGGGCCTGTGGCCCGCCGCCATCGGCTGGCGACGTTTCAACCAGGGCATCCTCATTCGATATGGCCAGCCACGTCAGGTGACACTCGGTACTCTGGTCCGCCTTTTGACATCGGCTCTGGTTGCCTGCAGTCTGGTCATTTCCGGCGCCTTCAGCGGCATCGTCGTAGCCGCCATGACCTTCATGTCGGGCGTGACGGCGGAAGCGCTGTTTGCATGGTGGAAGAGCCGCGCCATCGTCGAGCGGCATCTGCGCGTCGATACCGAAGCGCCCGAACACCCACTGACCTACCGTGCAGCTGTCGACTTCCATCTTCCTTTGGCCGCCACGTCCGTGCTGTCCTATGTGGCGCTTCCCCTGGTCAATGCCGGCCTGTCGCGCATGGCGTCGCCTCAGGAGACACTGGCTGCGTGGCCGGTGGTCTACACACTCATCCTCATGTTCCGCGGTCCAGGTATTGCGATCCCTGAGACGGTGATCGCCCTCTTGCGCCGATTCGACGACCTGGCGTCACTGCGTCGTTTCTGCCTCATCGTCACCATGGGGTCCACCGCGCTGCTGGCCGTGGTGATCGTCACCCCCCTTGTGAAGCTGTACGTGAGACATGTCGTGGAGGCGCCACGAGAATTGGAGCCCATGATCATGGTGGGCCTGCTCGGTTGTCTGCTCATTCCCGGTCTGGCCGCGTTGAGCAACTTCTATCGAGGGATCCTGATGGCCAGTCGGGCGACAAACTTCGTCTACTGGGGTATGGCGATCTATGTGGGTGCCACGGGAGTGGGCATCCTTGTGGGCGTCATATGGCAGACACCAGGAATCGTCACGGCCGCCGTTGCCATCTCGGTGGCGACCGTGTTGGAGACGGGTTATCTACAGCGACGATCGGCGGCCGTGCGAGCCATCAAGTGGCCAGCTAAGAGAGAGAGTTCATGAGACCCACAGCGATTGACATTCAGCGGCTGTGTGGCTTCGACGTACGGAGTATTCGTCCCTTCGGGGACAGTACGCGTGCCTTCTTTGCGGCAACGGAGGCAGGTCCCACGGTTTTGCGGATTCACGACGCGGCACGAACCGCCGCCCACCCCGGAGAGATGCGAAGCCTGCTTCTGTGCGAAGAGGCGGGGTATCTCGCACCACGGCTATTCAAAACCGCGACGGGTGACGTGTTGTTCCCGTGGGAGGATGGCGAAGGATACATGACGAGTTGGATCGAGGGCGAGGAACCCACGGGATCCGTCGACGACGCTTGCCAGTTCGGCGTCACGACGAGACAGCTGCATGCCATTCCGGCGCAGGGCCGAGATCTCCCGACCACGACATTCTCACCACCCTCATCGCGACGTGATTTCCAAAGACTCGATGCCGATCCAGCCGTGCGCGCCGGGGAAGGGTATGAAGCGTTGCGGGATCAACTGCATACCGCATGGGGTGGGATGTCCGATCTGGACGACATGCCGAAAGCCATCGTGCACACGGACGTTCACTGGGGAAATACGGTTCGGACGCCGGCAGGCGACATGGTGCTGATCGACTGGGATGACGCCGGGCTAGGGCCTGCGATCCAGGATATGGGATACTTCATCGCTCACAAAGCCGTACTGCCCACCGAGGGTGTTCGATGGGCGCCTGAGATGAGTATCGCCTTTCTCCAGGGATACGAACAAGCACGCCCCCTGAGCGACGCAGAGCGTCAGGCTCTGCCCCACTCCATCGTCTACGGGGCACCCTCCTACGTACTGCCCCCTGGGAGAATCGGATCTTCTCCCTCAACTGGGACCGCGTCAGAGCCGTTCTCGACGAACCCGAAACAGTGCGGGGAAATCGGCCTGGGCTAGCTGAGGCTCTTTCGAAGCCCCTCTGGGCGGCGGCGGCTGGCAGATCAGCTCAGAGCAGCGCCGGTGGCGTTGACGTAGAGCGCATAGATGGATGTGCTGCCCGCCATAAAGAGTCTGTTCCGTTTGGTTCCGCCGAAACAGAGATTGCCAATCGCCTCCGGCGTATGCAGAATCGCCAGAAGAGTGCCGTCGGGGGCATGCACTCGAACCCCATTCGTGTCGGGCCCGCCCCACCCCCAACTGCACCACAGATTGCCCTGTGTGTCGCAGCGAATGCCGTCTGTCATGCCGGGCGCGTAGTCGGCGAAGACTCGTGGTGACTCTGCGCGTTTTCCATCGGCGGTGACATCGAACTCAATCACATTGGCCGGATAGTCCCCATCGGTCTTGCCTGTATCCACGACGTAGACGCTCGTGTGGTCAGGAGAGAAGCAGATTCCGTTCGGCCGGCGCATGGGCTCTTCGGCGATGACACTCAACTCCCCCGAGGTAGCATCGACGCGATACACTCGCGTGGGTAGCTCGTGTTGGGCCCGATGCCCCTCGTAGTCCCACAGCGTCCCGTATCCCGGATCGGTGAACCACACTGATCCATCGGCGTGCACAGCGGCATCGTTGGGGGCATTCAGCGGTTTGCCCTCGCATCGATCGGCCAGCACCGTCCAGGTGCCGTCGTACTCACGCCGCGTTACCCGCCGGGAGTCGTGCTCGCAGGCGACGAGACGACCCTGAAGATCGCGCGTGTGGCCGTTGGCATAGTTCGATTCATGCTGAAAGGTGGTGACCCGCCCATCGTCTGCATTCCACCGCAACGTGCGATGATTGGGGATGTCGGAGAAGATCAGGCAGCCCCAGTCGCCCATCCAGACCGGTCCCTCCGTCCACTGCGCCGCATCGTGACCCGTCCCGTGCCAGATTCGCAGCAGCGTCGAATTGCCCTGCTTGCCGTCGAACCTTGGATCCAGCACTTCCCACGCGGGTTCGGGATAAGCAACGGGCGTCTGCCCAGTCCAGTCTCGATCTCTTCCGTATTTATCCATGTGATTTCGATCTCTCGTCAGGTAGCCAGCCAGTATGCCTCATGCACTGCGCACTTCCTCCAGTTGCTCCCACCGTGCCAGCGACTGGTTCAGTTCTGTCTCCGCCTCGGCGAGCCGGGTCTGCACAGCGGACACGTCGGTTCCATTCGTATAGGTATCTGGTGAGGACAACGACGCTTGCAGTTGCTGAATCTCCGTCTCCAACTGGTCGATGTGCTCGGGCAGTTGGTCGAGCTCACGTCCCTCTTTGTAGCTCAGTTTCCGAGGACGCGATCGCGGAGTGTCGTCAGACAAAGGACCCGTCGATGCCGAGGAGACAGCCCGGGGCTTCTTCGATGGGGACGCGTCAGGTGCCGGCTGCTGACGCTGCCAGTCGCTGTACCCACCGATGTATTCCTTCACACCGCCTGACCCGTCGAAGGCGATCGTCGCCGTGGCGACATTGTCGAGGAATGTCCGATCGTGGCTGACCAGCAGGACTGTACCCGAAAAGGTGACCAGCGTCGCCTCCAGCACGTCAAGTGTTTCCGCGTCCAGATCGTTTGTCGGTTCGTCGAGGGCCAGCACATTCGCCGGCATGGTGAACAGCTTGGCCAGCAAGAGTCGATTGCGTTCGCCACCGGAAAGGACAGCGACCTTGTTCATGGCCTTCTCTTTGGTGAACAGAAAATCCTGCAGATACGCAAAGACGTGTTTCGTCTTGCCATCCACATCGACGCGATCAGACCCGTTGGCGACGCTGTCGAAGACCGTCTTGTCCTCGTCGAGCTGCGCACGCATCTGATCGAAATAGGCGACCTGTAGTCTCAGTCCGTGTTTGACTCGCCCTGCCTGCGGGGTCAGCTCGCCCAACAGAAGGCGTAGCAGTGTCGTCTTTCCGGCGCCATTCGGCCCGAGGAGGCAGATCTTGTCTCCTCTCAGGATTTCGGTTGTAAAGCCGTCGACGATGGGGCGATCGTCGTAGCCGAAACGCAGATCCTGCACCGTGATCACCCGTTTGCTGCTCTTTTCGCTCTGCTGGAGCTTCGCCCGGACCCCGCCGACGCCCTGGCGCATGCGCCGACGTTCCTCCCTCATCCGCAGCAGCGCCCGAACGCGGCCCTCGTTGCGCGTGCGTCTCGCACGAACCCCCTGGCGCAGCCACGCCTCTTCCTCCTTCAGGCGCTGATCGAACTGGCCCTGCTGCGCCTGCTCGGCTTCCAATTGGGCCTCGCGGCGCTGCAGATACGTGGGATAGTCGCAGTTCCAGTTGAAGAGTCGTCCTCGATCGATCTCGAGGATGCGCGTCGCCAACGTTCGGGTCAGTGCCCGATCGTGGGTGATAAACAGCAGGGCACCCCGGCGCTTAAGCAGGAATTCCTCGAGCCAGAGGATCGCGTCGATGTCGAGATGATTTGTCGGCTCGTCCAGCAGCAGCAGATCCGGTTCCGTCGCCAGGGCTCTGGCCAGCAGAGCCCGTCGTTTCATCCCCACCGACAGCGTGGGAAAGTCGGCATCGGGGGACAGCTGCATCTTCGACAGCACGATGTCGACCACGGGCGGGCCCGTCTTCTGTTCGGGAACCGCAGCGGCCACCACATCTCGGATCGTCCCGGCCAGCGTCTCAGGAACATCCTGAGACAACAGGGCCACTCGGGTGTGCGGCTGCCAGTGGAGCACCCCATCGTCCGGATGCAGTTCTCCAGTGAGAATGCGCAACAGCGACGACTTGCCCGCGCCATTGCGCCCTAAGAGGCAGAGCCGTTCACCGGGCTCGATCTGCAGATTGACCCCGGCGAACAAAGGCACGTCGTAAGCCAGCGCCACCCCGTTGAGTGAGACCAATGCCATGGACGAGCGTCAGCGCTCCTTCGTGTACGTGAAGGGCCGCTGTCCCCAGGGCATGGGGCGACCACGCCCGATCACCATCAGCTCATACCAGTCATCTCGCGCCAGTGAGATGTCTGCCGCCTGAATCGCTTCGGTGATGTGGTCGGCGTTTGCCGTTCCCACCAGCGGAATCACGCCACCGGGCAACTGCATTAACCAGGCGAGGGACAACTGGCCCGCCGTGACGCCGAGAGCCTGTGCCATGGTTTCAACCTGAGCGACCACACCGGCCTCACGCTGTTGCTGCCAGTCTCCGTGGTCGAACGTCCGCATTCCGGTGAGGGCTCCCCTTTGCAACGGACTCCAGCAGAGGATACTCATCTGTTGCTCGCAGCAGACCGCCGACAGCCCCGTTTCCAGGGGTTCGAGGTGCAGGAGACTGAACTGGGTCTGCAGCGACTCGATCCGGGTATAGGCCGACAAGGCACGGATCTCATCGGCGGTGTGGTTGCTGACCCCTGCATGTCGGATCTTTCCGTCCGCCTGCAGTTTCTCCAGCGCGGCAGCGGTCTCTTCGGGGTGAGTCAGGTAGTCCACCCCGAGTCGTTCCAGTGACGCTTCACAACTCTTGATCAGATAGTCCTCGGACAAGTCGTAGGCCTTGTAGTCGTAGGCAGGTTCCATTCCCTGGAAGACGATGCCACACTTGCTGGCGATCACCACGTCATCGCGGTTGATGCCTGCCTCTTTGAGCGCGCTACCGAGAATTGATTCCGCCTCACCTCGGCCATAGACATCGGCTGTGTCGAAAAAGTTGATCCCTTGTTCGAATGCAGCAGCGACGGCAGCTATGCCCTCTTCGGCGCGGTCCCCGATCAGGCTCATACCGCCATAGGCGATGGCGGACACATGAAGATCCGTGGACCCGAGTTGAACAGTGCGCATGATGGTCTCCTCCGATGGTCAGCTGTCGAACCACGCCCCCCTGCCAATGACGGCTCGACGATGGGGTAGGGTCAAGACGAACCTTGGCTCGAGGATGCCCTTCAGTATATTGCCCGAGAGTTTGACCAGACAGATGCCCTCGATCCAGCTGATGCCGACCGGAGACACCACCCGTTAGCGAATCGAGTCCTTGATCGCCCCTCGCCACCAGAGGATGTATTTGGCGCGATCTAGTGGCGAGATCCCACGATAGGGTCGCGTCTGGCCCAGGTCGGCGGGACACGGATCGTATCCATCGAACTGCGTCGCCAGGGACGCTCTGCCACTGCTCAGTGAACTCAACTGGACCACATAATCCATCGACGTCGCCAGAGGCACACGCCCTGTGAGGGTGAATACGTCTCCGTCGATCTTGGCTGGTTCGATCTGCCCGCGCATGTTGATGATGTCGGATGTGATACGGCCGATCAGATCGCTGTGCCCCCGGATTTCGAAGGCGAGCATCGGCTCAAGCAGCGTCGTGTCCCCCGCTTGCAGGGCTTTCATCACCGCCATGTGGGTCGCCAGTTTGAAGTCACCGGGCCGGCTGTGCAGTAGATGATGGCTGCCCTCGAACAGGGTCACGCGCAGATCCGTCACCTCCCAGCCCTTGATCCCCTGACTCAGGGCCGTCGGTAGGAACTGCCGCACCTCATTCTGATACTTCGGGTGGATGTCGATCTTGTCGACGAGCGAATGGAATTCGATACCACTTCCCGGTTCACCTGCCTCGATTCGAAGACCGACGATCGCCCAGCAGGGCTTCGGCATCGTATAGGCCTCGGCCCCCTCTGCGGCGTTGGCCGGCGTCTCCTTATAGATGACGGTGGGTTCGTGGATCTTCGCCTTGAGACCGAATCGCGTCTGCAGGATCTCGGTGAGGATTTCGGTCTGAATGGCCCCCATGATGCGCACGTGAAGTTCACGTTCGTCGTCGTGCCATCGAAGATCGAGCAGCGGATCCTCCGCTGACAACTGACGCAAGGCAGCCAGAAGATCTGTGAGTTGGGCGTCGTCGGTTGGTGAGACCTGAACCGACAACAGAGGCTGCGACCAGCTCACAACGGCAGGGATCGGCCCCTCGTCACCGAGGACATCCCCGATCTGCGCATCGGGGAGCCCGGAGAGGAAGCCGATGTCCCCTGCCTGCAACTGGCTGGCATCCTCCAGTCGATCGAGGGACAAGCGCTTGATCTGGGTGATCTGCTCTTCGCGATCTGCCGTCAGATTCTGGATGCGGTCGCGAGTCTTGAGAGATCCTGCAAAGACGCGCACTGCGGCGACCTGGCCGAGTCGCTCGTCACGATCCCTGCGGAAGACGACGGCCGACACAGGGTCATTGACAGCCCCCGGCGCATCGGGCAGCAGATCATTGACAGCGGTGAGCAGGGCCTTCACGCCGGCGCCACTTTTGGCACTGCCACACAACACCGGAAACAGACGCCGCGCTTCGACACTGCTCGCCAGACTCTGGCGTAGAGTGGCATCGTCGATGGGCTCGTCAGCCAGGTATCGCTCCAGCAACCCATCATCTTCGGCGGCGACGGCCTCGCACAGGGCTGTCCGGGTATCCTGGCCGGCACCGGAGACCGTGGCTGTCAGGTCTCCTGCACCGGTCACATCATCAACAGAAACGATGTGCGCGGAGAGTTCTCGCCTCAGCTGATCGCGAACGGCATCGGGATCGGCCCCGAGCCGATCGATCTTGTTGACGAAGAGCAATACAGGCAGATCGCGCTGTCGGAGGGCACGCCAGATCACCTCCGTCTGAGTCTGCACGCCGGCCACGCAGCACACCACGAGCACCGCCGCATCCAACACGCGCAGCGAACGCTCGACCTCCGCACCGAAATCGACGTGCCCCGGTGTGTCGACCAGATTGATACGCAGATCATGCCAGTCGAAACAGAGTGCCGAGGACCTCACGGAGATGCCGCGCCGGCGCTCCACGGCCAGAACATCTGAATGACTCGTGCCACGGTCGACCTGCCCCACGTCCGGGATGTTGCCGCTGTGGAAGAGCAGGCTCTCAGTCAGCGTCGTCTTGCCGGCGTCCACATGCGCCAGGATGCCCAGATTGCGGATGCGTGTCAGGAGGGTTCCTGGCCCATTCGGCGCAGTTCGCCGTGGATCTCCACGGCTGTCTGAATGAGCCAGGCCTGGAAGGACTCGCTCAAAACATCGGACTTCGCCAACCTGCGACAGATACGGCGAAGGATCAGATAGAGAAACACGGTGAGGTCCGTTTCTGTGCGTTTCCCATACACCTGCATGTATCGATCCCATCCGGAGATCCACCAGTTGAGATCGACGCGCTCGCGCACCGCAACAGGTCGCAGAAGGTCTTCTACGTCGTCCATCGACTGGCGCCGGTGGACGAACTCGAAGCCGTGAAACGCGATCTGACCATCGGATCGACGTAGCCGATTTCTACCCGTCTGCCGATGGCAGAACCCTGCCTCCGCCTTCTCACCGAAACACACCAGCCAGTCGATCGAATCCAGCACGTCGGCCATCTGTGTCTGGAGGAGATCCTCGAGCCGGCGTGGTGAGAATGTCGAGAAGAACCACGCCTCGGAGACTTCCGTATGCCACACAGGTCTTAGCGCCGGAGCCCGTGCCGCCAACTGTTGATGCATCTGGGCCAGCGCCTCCAGACTCTCATCGACCGACGCCACATCCGCCGACTCGATAGGCTCGCCGGAATTCTCGACCACCATCGACAGCGATTGGTCATTCACATCAACGACTCGCGAAGATCGGAATCCGTCGAGACACAACAAGCACGTGGACTCGTTGTGGAATTGATTGACCGTGGCCTGCCGCCATGGCAGATCGGTGTGCGAAAACAGCGGCTGTTCGGCCAGGTGTTCGGCGATTCGATCGGGATAGTAAGTGATACGCCGGGTCGATCCCTCCTCCACGACGGTACGAGTCGGATCCCATGTCACGAAATCCCGCAGGTCCTGCCAGTTGCGAAATCCGTAGTCGAGGGCCAGCGCGAACTGTGCCTGCGTCAGTTTGACCTTCGCCGGCAGAATCTCACCGGATGGATGTCTGAATTCATTCAGCTGCCGGAGGGAATCCCGACAGGATTCATCACCGTCGGCGGCGGCCCGTTGCAGTTCACGTGCCTGCTTCTGCAGGGCTTCAAGGGACGGATGTTCGGGAAGAACGCGGTACATGCAGACCTCTCTTCTCCGCTCAAGGCGGTGGAAACCCGGGTCTACGACAGGGCGGAAGAGAAGTGATGTGATGGCACTGCACAGGAGGTGGCCTCAACCCTTTCCGCAGACCTGGGGGCGTCCTCCCAACGCCGGGCCTCAAGGTGGGGCATCAGGTGAAACCGAGTCAAGTGATTGCCTTCAGCGGAGTCGATGCGGAACTTGTCGGACAGGCAACCATGACCGATCGAAATGCTGACGAACGAGCCTCGCGAGACGACGATCCCACGTCGTGGTTTGAACCTCTCTATCGAGAGACCGACCTCGAGGGTGATGGTGTTCCCTGGGCGAACATGGAGACCCACCCAAGCTTTCGAAAGTGGCTGGCTCGCCACGACCTGAAGGCAGAGGGGCGATCGGCCCTCGTCGTGGGCTGCGGCATGGGGGATGATGCGGTGGAAGTCTCCCGCCGGGGCTTCGCCACGACAGCCTTCGATGTCTCGCCATCTGCCATCGAGCACTGCCAGCGGCGCTTCCCGGACGAATCGGTTCAGTGGCATGTGGCCGACCTGTTCACTCCACCGGCAGACTGGGACTCAGGATTCGATTTCGTCCTGGAGATCTACACGGTGCAGTCGCTGCCGCCTCGTTACGAGGCTCAGGTCATCGAACGAATCGCACGCCTGGTCCGAGAAGGCGGTCAACTTCTGGTGATCGCCATCGTGAGCCAGGAGGCACGATCACTCGAGGCAGGCCCGCCCTGGGTGCTGACACCGAGCCACATAGAGGCCTTCGGCGATCGTGGTCTGACCGTAGAGGATCACTTCGTCCACGAAGGGGGCGCACGACGGGGTGACGTCTGGGTCACCACCTTCTATCGCCCCTCGGGCGATGGATCGCCGTCCGACGGGACGTTGTCGGTCACCTCGATCAAGTAATCCCGCTCCTCCCAATTTACAGTTTAGCGATACTCATCCCCTCTATCGCTGTTACCACCAGACGATAGATTACTGATGGTGGTTGGATTTGGTGAATGTGGAAATGAGATTAACAGGAGACATAACAAACAACAAATGAATAAAACACCTTTGCCATGAATCCTACTACGAGGATTAGTCATTCAAAAAAGGTTGGTTGATATTGCCTGCGATCTCGCCATATGCCTGCAGCTTCTTTGTGTGCCTGCAGTTTCTCATTTGATCGTCCCCATGGATGTCGTCCATCCGGTGGTTTCATGCAACCGCCGGTGAGGTCCAGGTAAGTTCGGTACCTCCGCATTTGCCACGACACGCCTGGCTGCTCAGCTTCTGGCTATAATCGTACTCCCCGCCTTCAGGAGACTGGCACTGTGGACTTCAGCTCGACCCGTCAGGGCCTCAGCGAACACGTTGTGGCCGTACCGACGACGATCTGGCAATCACCTGGTGAATTGGACGTGGCAGCCAATGTGGCCAACGCCGAATTCCTCTTCAAACATGGCGTCACCGCCGCCGTGTTTGCCGGTGGGGTCGGCGAACACGACCGCCTGACAACCGATCAGCAGAAGGAGTTGCTCGGGGCCATCGGGCAGGCGGCGAAGGCCGCGGGTTCCATCTGCCTGGGGACAGGGCTTGGGCGCACCCTGGAACGAGTTCGCGAAGTCACGCCCGCCCTGGCCGAGGCCGGCGTCCATTGGGCGATGCTAATGCCTTCGGGCGCCGAGGACCCGGCAGAACAGTTCGACTACTTCAATCAGGTGATCCCCGTGATTCGCGATCACGGCATCTGGCCCGTGCTCTACCCACGGCCGGAACAACCGATACCGGTGGCCGTGATCGAACGACTCTTTGACAGTTTCGAGATTCCTGCCGTGAAGCTGGCGAACAACGGCATGTTGCTGAACTACGCGGAGATGGTCGGTCGTTTGGGGCACGACCGCAGCGCATGGTTGTGTGGCACAGCCGGTTGGTGGATGCCCGCCTATCACAGCGTCAGAGCGGCACGAGGCATGTCCTCGGGCATCGTGGATGCCTTCCCCGACAAGCCACTGGGACTGCTCAAGCGAATTCTCGACGGATCCTTCGAACCCGATGCCGACTACTGGACGATGGTTCGTATCGAACAGATTCGTCAGCGCGAGAAATCCTATGTCGCGCTGGTGATCAAACACCTGCAGGGTCTGGTCGGACTTAAGGGCGGCATGAACGGCGATGGTGCCGAATTACCGGATGCCGAGAAGGCGGAAGTAGAAAAACTCGTGCGGGATGCGGGCTGGTTGTAAGATGGCGTTAGTGAGGCGACGCCTCAGTCCTGCTTCTGCCCTCTCATCTGCTCCATGTACACCTGCTCGCCGATAATCTGCTTCTTGTAGTGCCAGCGGGCCCGTTCCGGATACATCGTCAGCGAGCGATCCTCCAGGGGGAGACGGAGCGGTACACGCTCCTGGCGATGGGACTCGCGCAGGGCGACGCACATCTCCAGGGCGTGGCGCAGATCGTCCGCCGTGGAGATCTCGAGTTCTCCGCCCTCTTCGAGCACACGCAGCGTATCTGCGACGATAGCGCGCATCACATCTCCACAGTCGCGCCAACCTCCCTCGTCGTAGCCGCGTTCATCGGCGGCACTCGTGAGAAAACCCGCGTCCACGGGGTCGAACTCGGCGATGCCGCGACGATTGCTGCCCTCGGGAGCCTGAAAAAGGCGCAGACCGAGGGAGGTGTTATTCTCATTCACCAGCATGCCCCGGGTACCGAGCACCGTCATGCCCGTCAGCCCACGACCACCGGTGCTGTGGAAAGACTCGACACCGTTGGCGAAACGCAGATAACCACCGACTTCCCCAAAGCCCGTCTTCGCGTCATCATAGGGTTCCTCGTGATCGCTGTGGGGATCTCCTGTGACCCAACCGATGACCTCCTCTACGGGGGCCTTCTGCGCAAACTTGCGGGTCAGATTCAGCCCGTGACAGCCGCCCTGACCATTACTGTCATAGCTGTCGATGCGCCGCAATTCGCCGATCTCGCCATCGGCCACCATCTGATAGGCGCGTCGGTAGTCGGGATGGGAAGAAACCATCACCCCACACCCCAGGGGGATTCCTCGCGTTGCACAGGCCTCGACCATGCGATCGGCGTCGGCGAGAGAAGCGGTTAGCGGCTTTTCACAGAAGATCGCCTTGGCGCCAGCCTCGGCGGCTGCGACGACGGCATCCGCATTGGGGCGCACAGGCAGCACCGCCAGCACGATGTCGAGCGCTTCGCGGGCGAGCATGGTTTCGAAATCATCGTAGGGGGCAGCGCCAAACCGGCTCGCCGTCAGATCGAGATTGACCGGATCGGTGTCGGCGATGGCCACGACCTTGCACAGGGGGTGTGCATCGAAGCCGCGTGCTCGCGAGGGGCCGGCGCGCCCGGCGCCGATCAGGCCGACGCGATACTTGGGTGCTGGCGTCACGCCTGCGGAACCTTGATGACCTTCCCCGTCTCCCACGACTTGATGATGCTCTCGATCACCAGCTGCACCTTCAATGCGTCCTCCGCTTTGGCGTCCACCTTGCTCGGCGGCGTCTTCTTGCGCAGGTCGTCGACCCACGCGCCGATGCGCGATGGGAAGGTATCGGGAAAGCCCATCATGCCGCCCAGATAGTCGTAGGTCTCGACCTCTTTCGAGAAGCGCGGGAAGTAGCTGAGTTTCTCACACGCCTCGTTGATCAAGACGCGCCCCTCCGAACCGACCAGCTCACACGTCTCCAAACCATAGCTGCCGCCAGCGTCGTAAGAGCCAGTGAGATGACCGATGACGCCGTTCTTGAACTGGAGGTTCGCCTGCACATTCGACCAGATCTTGCGTCCCTTTCCCTTCTTGAAGAAGGCCTGCACACGATCGACATCGCCGGCGAAGTAGCGCATCACATCGAGCGAATGCGGATGCAGTGCGCGAATGTGGAACCAGGGCGAGGACTCGTTCGGGTTGTTAATCCACATGGTCATGTTGACGATGTTCAACTCGCCGAGTCGTCCCTCATCCATCCACTTCTTCGCGCGCACGGCGGCGGGTGTAAAACGATGATTGAGATTGATGCCGTAGCGGACCCGTTTCTCCTTGGCGAGTTTCACCATCCGTCGTGCTTTGGACACGTCGTTGGAGATCGGCTTTTCCCCGAGCACGGGAATGCCCGCCTTCAACAGTTCCATCGTCGGCGTATAGTGATCGCCGCCATTCTCGACGCCCGCTGAGCACATACTGCAGCCATCGAGTTTGATACCACTTTTGAGCATGGACCGAACACTGTAGAACGCTTGCGCTCCATAAGTGGAAGCGGCCTTGTCTGCGCGCTCCTTGTTCATGTCACACACGGCAACCACGTCGGTGTGCGGATTCGCCGTGTAGCAGCGCGCATGATTGTTACCGATGCCACCGAGTCCCACGACGCCGACCTTCAGCTTCGCCATTCTACGTCTCTCCGAGTTCAGTCTGTTGTTGGTATCTGATGAGTTGGTTATTGAGCAGTGGGCAGATCGACGCCGAGTTCCTCGGCCATCGTCGAGATCTGCCCCCAGGCGGTGTCGTCAACCATCATTCCCTGCGCCTCTCGTTCGACGCGAATCCGATGCGACTTTTCGCCAGGCAGCATGACCTCGGAGAACCCCTCCATCGGTTGGCTGGATTTCAGGAAGTCGATGAAACGATCCACCTCGTCGTGGAAGTCATCCAGTTCACGGAAGGCACGGATGTCCAGAATGGCCAGAAACAGTGCATTCCCCGACTCCGGTGGATCCGCCTGGCTGCATCCTGCCCCTGACAGTGCGCCTGACAGGATATCGATCACGACGGCCAGACCCGTGCCTTTGTGGCCCACGAGGGGGAAACCCAGCGGCAACATCGCACCGAGGGGTTCGTTGTAGTAGTCCTCTACATCCGTCGTCGCACGACCGTGGCCATCGACGATGCTGCCATCAGGGGCCGGCTCGTTGCGATTTCGATACTCGCGCAACGCCCCGCCAGAGGTCATGCTCGTGGTCATGTCGAGGACGATAGGCCAGTCGCGCCTCGTCGGAATGCCAACGGCAAGAGGGTTGGTGGGCAGTCGTCGCTCACGACCACCAAAGGGCGCCACAGCCAGATCGGAGCCATGCCCGTTGGCGCACATGAGGCCGATCAGATGCTCGTGCTGGGCGACCATGTGCACGAATCGCCCAAGTCGGGCCACGTGGTTGCACCCACGCACGGTGACGACACTCATGGCCCGGTCCTTGACCCGCTCGATGGCGAGTTCGGTTGCCCGCGTCGCTGTCACCGGACCATAATTCCAGTTGCCATTCACCTGGACGACGCTGTCGTGTTCGCGCAGGATCTCCAGGGGGGCGCCAGGTGTGACCTTTCCGGTCCGTACCATGTCTGTGTACTGGGGAAAGCGGAGCACGGAATGCGAATCGTGGCCGAGCAGACCCGATTCGACCATGTGGTCAGCGACGAGTGCGGCCTCGTCGGCGGGCACCCCTACAGTGGTGAACAGATCCTGACCGAGTCGGCGAAGATCCTCAGCGGCGAATTGTGGCATGCAGCTCCTCGTTGTGCATCGTGTCAGACATCGTCGTCGCTGTTGACGACGAGCAGTGCGTTGGCGACGGTGCGTTCACCCGTCGGATCCGATGGACGATTGACCACCTGATTGCGCACGACCATCGTCGTCTGGCCGCCGCCGTCGAGATTCAGCGCTTGAGCGACGTTGGTGCGCGCCTTGGTGAACAGGGCCATCTTCGTCGTCATGAAGTCCGCCAGTTCAGCCAGACTCATGCCTACGCTGTAGCCCGGCTGGCGCCCGTCGACAGTCACCAGAAACAGCGCCTCGCCCTTGTCATCCACACCGAGTGCCGTTCGCGGATGACGATCGGTTGCGAAAGAAGCGCTCAGATTCTCGGCCTCGTGTTCGATGGACACACGCCCGTCACGAACGATCCGTGGCCCGCCACCGATCGCCTCGCGAAGTCCTTGTGAGATCGGCGACAGGCGACGAAACAGCTGCACTGTGTCACCGGGCGTCACCACCTCGTTGGCAAAGTCAGCCCCTCCGGCGACGAGCCACTGATCCTGTGCGAGCTTGAGGGGCCATCGATGCCGACGCACCTGCAGAACGCGGGCACGAATCGTATCGGCGTCGCGCCACCCGCCCTCATCGAGGGATTGCAGGACGAAACCGACGTCGGCGTGCACCGTGTCTTTCCAGCCCTGGGCAAAGTGATTGAAGTAAGTCAGATCCGCCGAGCCTCGAGGATCTCGATTGACGTGGGAGATGGGTAAGGCCCGTCCAGACGCGGTCACCAGCCCCGCATCCAGATCGAACACATCGATGTGCAGTCCACCGTCACCGCCGATGGCAAAGGCGGAGCGCTGCAGAGGCTCGACCAACAGTTCGCCATCGCGCACCTGCAGTCCCATGGGTCGATGTGTTTCTGGGTAGAAGAAGTCACCATTGATTGCCGCCAGTGCGCGACTGCCCAGGACGCTCGTCTTTTCCAGACCCAACCCGTCAGACGGTGCGCGAGCCGATCTCAGCCTGACACCCGCACGACGGGCTGTGGGCAAGTCGACCTCGATCACGTGAAGAGCCCATGGGCCGTCGATCAGATCGACGGCATGATGCCACACCCCGGGGGCAAGCGCCTCTGTATTGGCGGGGATCGTCGGCCCCTTGCAACCAGCCAGCATGGCGGCCAGGACCCATGGCGTACAGGCCAGAGGCCGGAGCAACCCGTGTCTGAGCACGGGTCGTGGGCGTCGCAGACTCGTCCGGATCGCTGGCATGGGGGGGAGTGTCGGCGTCACGCGAGTTCGCAGATAGGGGAAGACCCGTCGAGTCGGAGGGATAGTTTGCGGCGATCCAGATCGACGGGTTCGGGTTCGCAGGGTCCGAGAATGTATCCAGTGGCGGTGGCCCCGGTCAACCGGCCACAACCTTCATCGCAGAAGCAGGAGCCGTCGTAGGAAACGTTCACGCCCCGTGTGCAGCGAAACGAAATACACCCCTGTGCGAAGCACGAGTCCGTCATCGCTGCGACCATCCCAGACGACGGCCGGCCACTAGTCATCGTGTGATCGAGCAACGTGCGCACCCGTTGGCCCACCGTGTTGTGAATATCGAGACGAACTGCCGTCGCGCGAGGAAGCTCGACGAAGAGGACCGTCTCCGCATTGAACGGATTCGGATGAGCCGGAGCCAGGGCGACTTGCCCTGGCAGGCTACCGGGCAATCCATCGATCGCGCCGCCGCCTATACGGGCAGATGTCCGAGCAGTGCATCGATGTCCCCCCGGGCGAGCTGACCGTCGCCATCCAGATCGAACGCATCAAACGAGTGGATTCGGCTCCGGTCTTCCATCGCATCCAGCAACAGGAAGACATCGTCGAGGCCAAGTTCGCCGTCACCATCGAGGTCTCCGCAACGCTCGCCGGTAGCGGATCGGATCGAGATCGCTGACGCCGATGTTGTAGAAGGTCAGACTGGGGGCGGCACTTCCCCGCAGAATGGTGCAATCTGCGGGGTGCGATAGCCGGTGGCGAAACGCTTGTTCGCCCAGTCGCGGATCTCTTTGACGATGAGGAAGTACGACGGGTATCCGAGCTTCTCGATCGTTTCCAACTCCATCTGCTGGATCTGGCGGGCCCGGCGCGCCTCGGGTTTGCCACCGTAGTTTCGTTCGTAGCCCGCCCAGGCAAGTTCGGCCAGATGACTCTCCGGTGTGTGCCCGGCAGGCACCTCGACACGCGGCATGATCCACTTGCCCAGATCGAGTTGGATGTCGCCGCACTCCTCGGCGAGGCGCACACTGTTGGCCAGAGCAGCGGGGTGGGTGTCAAAGACCTGCTGCATCTGCGACGCCGAGCGGAAGGTCGCATCCGGGGGTGCGCACTCCCCCGGACGCAGTCGCGATACCGTCGAATTGAGACCGATGGCGGTAAGGATCTCGTGGGTCGACGCGTCGTCGCGATCGAGAAAGTAGCTGTCATTCGATGCCACCAACGGCACACCGATGGCGCAGGCGACGGCCTCCAGCTGCCGGCTGCGACGGCGGCTGCCGGCGCTGTTGTGGACGAGTTCGCCGAACAATCGATCCCGATTCGGCGNCGCCGCCAGCGTCCCCAGCAGCCCGGGAGATGTGCTGAGGAGATACAGATTCGGCCACTCGGTGGTAAAGATGTCTTCGAAGCAAAATCGGTCGGCCGCCAGATGACGTTGGGNCAGCACGTCGCACAGTTCGGCGTAGCCCTCGGCATTGCGGGCCAGCAACACGAGTCGCTCTCGTGCGTGACTGCCGGCCGCGTCGGCCCGCGGCGCCATCTCAGCGGCGTCTACGCCAGCCCCGAAGCTCTTGTGGGAGCCTCGGGGCGTCCGACGAGAGTCTGCCGGACCACCCTGGTGGCTCTCGTGCCGGGCCTCAGCGGCCAGGATTTCGCCGAGGCGGGGTTCGGTCAGTTCAACACCGAGAACCGGTCGAATGCCGGCAGCTCGGCAAGCCTCGTAGTGTAGAATGAGCCCCGACATTCGATCCGTGTCGGTAAGTCCCACGGCCGGCATCCCCAGGTCCCTCGCTCTCCCCACGATGTCATGGACACTGGCGACGCCGGCGTGGAACGAAAATGATGAGTGCATGTGCAGGTGAGCGAAATCCATGGTGCACATATGTGTATCTATCCCCTTGAACCGGGTCAAGGGAAAACAGAAAAAGGGACCCGACCAGGCCGGATCCCTCGAGAGGTCGAGCTGTAGAAAGGTTCAGGCTGCAGCTGGCTCCATGGCGCGTGGAGNCAACCCGGCGCTGACGCCGACCTGCTTCGGATCGTCGCTCGTAAGGGCCTTCAGTTCCGCGTACAACCCCTCCAGGTCCATCATTTTCTGCTCGCGCAGACGCCGCAGAGCGCGAATCCGGCCGGCGGCCTGGCGTTTCTCCGTCTCCATATCCTCGAGCTGACGTCGCAACTCTCCCGCGGCGCTCTCCAACTGGTNGATGGCCTTGCGCATGATGCCGAGTTGGTGGCTGGTGAAAACGGCGGCCACCACGGTCGCGACGACGAGAAAGATGGCGATGGGAATGATCAGAGTCATGAGCCGATTTCTCCAAAGGGGTGGTGGGTGAGATCGACGGCCAGGGGGCGGTGTCGATCGCGACTCCCACTCGCTCTATCGGCAGGAACCCCGATTNCCCTTGGTGAGGAAAATCACCCCCCGAATNGCTCGGAGAGAGATCGAATGTCGCGCAAGATCGGCCCAGAACAGCAAACGGCTCGGCGTCAGCTGCCGAGCCGCATCCGCCGGCGTGTCAAGGTTCCGGCGTGCCTATCAAACGTGGTGGAGGATCCTCGACAAGAGGAGGACTCTCGTGTGAGAGGACGACTCTCGCTTTGCGAGAGCTCAGCCCAGATCGAGCGCCATCACCCACATGGGCCCGCCACCGACGTCGATGGTCTCCAATGGCGTCAGGTGACCGGTCTCGTCATCGATCCGATACGAGGCCAACTTGCCCGTCGTCTGACCTGCCGCGATCAGATAGGCACCATCAGGATCGAGGGTGAAGGCCCGTGGGCTCGCTTCGGTGGGTGTGTGGCTGATCAGTTCAAGAGCGCCCGTGGAACCATCGACGGAGAAGGCGGCGATCGAGTCGTGTCCGCGATTCGATGCATATACGTACTCGCCCGTGGGCGTGATTCGAATCTCGGCACAGGCGTTTTCGCCTTCGAAACCGGGGGGCAGGGTTGAAATCGTCTGGAAGGGTGTCAGCGTNCCCTGCTCAGTGTCGAAGTTGCAGGCNGTCACGCTGGAGCCATTCTCGTTGACGAAATAGGTGATGTCCATCGCCGGATGGAAGGTGAAGTGACGTGGTCCCTGTAGTTCGGGGAACTGTAAGCGAGGTTCCGCTGGATTCGACGACAGGCGACCTGTCTTTTCGTCGAATCGGAATTGAGCCACCACATTCGGCGCCANCGTGTGGGGCACNAAGACGAACNGATTGGATTCGTCGACCTGGATCGAGTGCGCGTGATCGGCGGTCTTCACCGTCTGAATCGCCGGAGTCCCCACCGATCCGTCGCGGCGGATCGGGTGGACGGCGACCATGCCGTTGCGATAATACGAGCTGAACAGGAAACGACCGGTGTTGTCGGTAGAGATGAAGGCCGGATCGGATTCCAGCGGTGCCGTCCCGAGAGGTGCAAGTCGTCCACTCCCCTTGTCGAGGCGGAAGGCGGCGGCCTGTCGTCCACCCCGCAGACCTACATACAGAAATCGCTGCAGGGGATCGACGCAGAGGGGGCCGGGGCCATTGCCGACAGCGACGATGGCGTGCGAGTCGAGGGCGCCCGTCTCCGGATCCATGGAGTAGACGTTGAGGCGATCCTCATTGCTGAGGGACACGTAGACGAAATAAGGCATCTGCTCTCCTGAGGTGACTAAGAATCAGCCATCAAGTATACGGCGTGACCGGTTGGGTTCAACCGGACGGCGCCTGGGATCCGGAGGATGTCAGAGAAATACACGTCGNACTTTGACGATGCGATCGTCACGAAAGTGCTCAGGACGCGTGAAATGTCGCTAGGCCGATTCTGAGGATCTGCGAGAAGGCCCCGCAGGGGATCGGTGTGGAATCGAAGAAATCGTCAGCGTCGCCGACCTCGTCGTTTGNCGCCACGACCACCACCGCCCCCCTTGCCGGGCTCTCGTGCCACCTCGATCTCCATCTCGTGTCCGAGCAGTTCCTGCCCGGCGAGGCCGGAGATCGCCTCTTTNGCGGCAGAGCGACTGGGCATATCGACAATGCAGCGTGCTCCCGACCGATGCATGGTCACGGACGTGACAGAGCCGAATAGTTCGAAAAGCTGGCGTAGATCGTCTTCGGTAGCTTCACCGGCGAGATTGCTGACCGATACCTTCATGCGACTCCTGGCTGTAGGTGCGTGACAAAAAAAAAGAGAGCGGCGGGATAGCCCCNCCGCCCTCCGCAAAGCGTACCGGATGGTCTAGACGGGCGTGACCTTCTCGGCGGCAGGGCCCTTCTGGCCCTGCACGAGATCGAACTCAACCTGCTGACCCTCGGCGAGAGAGCGGAAGCCCTCGGCCTGGATGGCGGTGTGATGAACGAAGACGTCGCCGCTGTCGGTCTGGATAAATCCAAATCCCTTAGCGTCGTTGAACCACTTGACTGTTCCGGTCTGGCGATCTGCCATGGTACGTAACCTTTCCTCGACTGTGAGGTTGGGTGGGGAAATACGGGTGCAGAACGCTTGCGTCAGACTGGATCGGTCGAACTCAGTAGAGCGTAAGGCGGCTGCAACCACGGTACCCGGTGACTCCGGGTCGTTCTTTCCGGCGATCCGGGAGAACGGCGTAGAACATAGGTCCCGCCACGCAACCGCGCCAAGGATATTTTCCCATCATCGGACAACGTAGCCCTGAGAGNCATCCCCCTTCAATTGGTGACCCCAATCCATATATTCGGTACNNCTGAGGCGCGGGCATGCTGGCTGCCGCGTCGCCCCCACGGACACCGGAGGAAGCTCCATGGCAGGTGGTGNCGGAAGCCGCGGTTTCGTCCGCACCCAGGTCTCAACGCTCGAGCATGGCATCTCTCTGGGTCTGGTCGTGGCGCTCGGAGCGATCGGGGCCGCCGTCTACNTAGCCGGCCAGGAATATGACGAGTCCCTCTTCGGTCTCGATCCGGCCGCTCTNGCAGCACCGACTACCGGCAGAACACCCGCAAATACGATCGTCATCGCGTCACAGGTNGGCACGGTGGCCGCGGCCGATGGACCCGTCGGCTGGCTGGGTGAGTTGCAGGTCTCCGGCTGGAAGAAGATGGGTGAGATCGAGTCCTTCGATGCCGCCGATCTCTATGTCAAAATCAATGGGCGAGCCGAGCAATATCTCGCCTACGATGTGGTCGGCCTTGACTGTGCTTCCTTCACCAACACCGACGGGGACTTCATCGACGTCTTTCTCTATGAGATGGGGACCCCATCACGCGCCTTCGGGATCTATGCCGTCGAACTGGATCGGGAGGCCCCGTCCGTCGATCGGGGGNGGGGCGGCTATCGGTCCGGAGCCAGCCTCTTTTTCTGGCAGGGCGGTTTCTACGTGCAGATTCTCGCCTCGACCTTGCAGGCCCCCCTTGCCGATGCGGCGAACCAGATCGCTGACGCCCTTTCGGCACGAATCCCTGATCGCGGCACGGCGGTGGGCGGTATGGTCCGCGATGCGGTTCAGAAACTCGCCTGAGCATTCCGACTCATCGTCGGTTGAGACGAAAGCCCCCGTTGCGGTTCGCACCGGGGGCTTTTTTTCACGATCGAACGACGCTGTCTACCGGAGCTGCACGACGATCGCCTTGGGCTGAGATGGACAGCGCCACTGACACACGCCACAGCCGATACAGCCCTCGTTCAGAACCTCGACGACACCTTCATCGTTGAAACGCAGTGCTCGTTCCCCCTCCGGACACGTGTCGACACACTCCGTGCACGCCTCGCCGCCGGTGCGCAGGCACGGCTCGGGATCAAACCGGGCCAGCCCCATCGCAATCTGCTCTCTCGGTGTGATCTTCAGCGCACCCGAGGGACACGCCGGCATGCATTGAAGCCCGTCACACACGAGGCAGGGCTGATGATCGGCGAAGATGGCGGGTGTGCCATCGAGCTCTTCCGATTCGCCCTTGATGTGCTGGATCGCCCGCGCAGGGCAGATGCCGACGCAGTTGCCACAGCGGTAGCAAGTGTCGAGGAAGGCCGCTTCGGCGATCGCGCCAGGAGGGCGCAGTCGGTGTCGCGGACGCCCGACGAACCCTTCCACCCGGTCGCCCACGTAGTCAGCGGCGTGCCCGAGGGTTCGGTCGACGAGTTGGCGGAAGAACCGCCGTCGATCGGGTCCGTCGGCACTCACTCAGAGTTCTCTCCGCGCAGCTTCTCTACCTCGCGCGTGAGCTGATCCACCCGCCGACGGAGGATCCGCATGACCCGGGCCGCCTCTTCTGGAATCGCGACACAGCGCTCGCAGATCGAGCGCGTGGCGAGGCTGTTGTGACCCGGATAGGGAAAGGTCTCGCCGCAGGTGCGGCAGACTCGGCGCTGTTGCTCGTCCTCGGCCATCAGGAGTCCGTCGGTGTCGGTTCGAATTCAAGTCGAGGCAGTTCAAGTCGCTCGCGGAGAACATTGTCGCCCACGATCAGTTGTTCGAACGCGCATTCGGGAGCACCGATGGAGAAAGGTCCACAATCATGGCCGTTGACGAAAGACCCGGCGCCTACTCCATTGTAGGCGATCTCATGTCGGGACCTGTGAACCTCTATCGAATCCGGAGGACATCTTGATGCAGTTGTTGTGGATCGGCCTGGGTGGTTTTGCGGGCGCCATCGGCCGATACAGTGTCGGCGTATCGATGCAGCGGCTCGTTCCCGTGGGCCAGATCCCCTATGGCACGCTGCTGGTGAATGTCCTCGGATGCCTGGTGATCGGGGCATTGGGGGGCTGGCTCGATGCCAGACAGATATCGATCGCCCCCGCATTGAGGCTGTTCCTGTTTGTCGGCGTCTTGGGCGGCTTTACGACGTTCTCCGCCTTCGCCTTTGAGACGCTGTCATTGACACGATCGGGCGCCACGCTCCCCGCGCTGCTCCACGTAGGTGCCCATCTGGTGCTGTGTCTGCTCGCCGTTGGCGTCGGCGATGCCGGCGCTCGGGTGCTGGGGCGGTGAGGCCAAGCGAGATCACACGAAAGCTGCTGATTGCGATCCTGGCACTGTCGATTCCGGCAGTGGCTGCCGATGACGCTCCCCTGACCCGCATCGCCTTCGGCTCGTGCAGCAAGCACAACGCTGACCAACCCCTGTGGGACCCGATCGTGGCGGCGGATCCCGACCTGTGGATCTGGACAGGCGACATCGTCTACGCCGTCACCGAGGACATGGATCTGATGCGAGCGATCTATGCCCTGCAGCGCGCTCGTCCCGACTACTCGCGTCTTGTGGCCGCCTGTCCCGTGATCGGTACGTGGGACGACCACGACTACGGGGTGAATAACGGTGGCCTCGAATATCCTCAGCGCCGTCGCAGTCAGCAGTTGCTGTTGGATTTCCTCGATGTCGACTCAGACGACAAGCAGCGGCAGCGCTCCGGCGTGTATGCGAGCCACACCTATGGACCTCCCGGCCAGCGATTGAAGGTGCTGCTCCTCGACACGCGGTATCACCGGCAGGAGCCTGATTCAGACGCCGACATTCTGGGCGCCGAGCAGGCTGAATGGCTGGAGACGGAGTTACGCGAGAGCGACGCGCAGATTCACCTGATCGTTTCCAGCATCCAGGTGATCCCGGAAGAGCATCGCTTCGAAAAGTGGGCAAACTTCCCGCAGGCACGTGTGCGGCTCTTTGAGCTGATTCGTCGATCGGGTGCACCCGGGGTGCTGTTTCTCAGCGGCGATCGGCACATCTCTGAAATCTCGCGCCTCGGTGCAGGCGCGGCGGGCTATCCCATGTATGACATCACCTCCAGTGGCATGACCCACAGCTGGAGTCGATTTCCGGGAGAGCCGAACCGACACCGATTGGGCGAGGTCGTTCACGAGCTGAATTTCGGTCTGATCGAACTCGACTGGTCGGCCGACCCACCCATGCTGGACCTGCAGATCCGCGATCGTCACAATGCCATTCGTTTGCGCCAAAAGGTGTCTCTGGCCGTCCTGGCTCCCCGCTGATGCCGGATCTGTCCACCGCACGTGAGGCGCTGTCGAACCATGCCCCTCGGCTGGTCACCGGCGACCCATACCCACAAGCGGCGGTGGCCGCTATTTTCCACGACCAGCCAGAAGACGCTCGCCTGCTCTTCATCGAGCGGGCCCGGTGTGATGGTGACCCGTGGTCGGGCGATCTCGCCTTTCCCGGTGGGCGCGTCGAAGCACAGGATGGTAGCGTCCACGACACGGCGGAGCGTGAAACAAGAGAGGAGATTGGCTGGTCTCTGGAGGAAGTCGATCGGCTCGGTCGCCTCGACGATATGGCCGGCAGTGTTCTGCCCATCACCGTCTCGGCCTGTGTCTATGCGACAAGGATCGAGCAATCACCGACATTGTCTGCCGAGGTCGTCGACGTCTTCTGGACACCTGTCGCCGATCTGCTAGACCCGGAACGGAGAACAGTTCATACCCTGCGTCGCCGGGGGGCGGAGCGAACATTCCCAGCTCTTGATGTTTTGGGGCCGGGGTGCCCCTTGCTCTGGGGCGTCACCTATCGCTTCGTCTGCGACTTGATGCAGTTCTTCGGACACGACCTGCCTACCTAGGAGCCTTGCCCATGGCCGCTGTCCTTGAGTTGGGTCAGCGTCGAGAGCTCTTCGTCGATGACCTGCTGATCGATCGACTCGACGGTACCCGTCAACAGCTGCACGCGCCGGAGCTGCGCGGCTACGTGCTCAACGTTCAGCCACCGCACGAGAATGCGTGTACTGCATGTTACAATCTCATCGGCGATGGAGATGGAGGTCTCTTCCTCTACTATCGCGGTTTCTACCCCATCGGCGTCAACTACGCCGATCATCATGAGCAGCAAACCTGCAACGTGTTGCTCAGCTATGATGGCGTGCACTTCCACCGGCCAAGTCTCGGTCTGTTCGAAGGTGCGTCAGATGACGCACCGGGTGTGGCGCAGAACACGATCTGGCAAGGATACGAGGCGCACAATTTCTGTGCTTTTGTCGATGAGAATCCGGCCATCGATCGCGCTGCCCGTTTCAAGGCGGTCGGTGGCGGCGGACACGATCGGCTGTTCGGATTTCAATCAGATGACGGACTTCGCTGGGACCGAGTCCAGGAGGATCCCCTGCAGATCAAGGGCGCCTTCGATTCGGTGAATGTGCCCATGTGGGATGGCCATGCTGGCTGCTACCGGCTTTTCAGTCGCTACTTCGAGGAAATCGACGGCCAGCGAATCCGGGCGATTCAGAGTTGCACGTCCGAGGATTTCATCAACTGGTCCGAACCGGTGCCACATCAATACGCCGACGGTGTGCCTCTGGAGCAATTCTACACCAATGCCACGGTTGCCTGCCCCGGTGCCGAACACATTCTGCTCTCTTTCCCCATGCGCTTCCTGCCGAACCGTACCCTCGATACGGAGGGCATGGACTACCCGGGGGAAGGCCTCTCCGACGCCGTATTCATGAGCAGTCGTGACGGTGTTCAATGGGATCGCAGGTTTCGTCAGGCCTGGCTGCGTCCGGGGCGCGATCCTCGCAACTGGACCCATCGCAATCAGACAACGGCCGTGGGCATCATCGATACGGGCGATAGTGAATGGTCCATGTATGTGAGCCAACACTACGGCTGGAATGACAATCACCTGCGCCGCGTCACCGTCCGGCCCTGGGGATTCGCCTCCGTGCGTGCCGATGATCACGGCGAAGCCCTGACGCCGCCTCTGACGTTCGATGGTGCTGAGCTGCATTTGAACTACGCCACCTCCGCTGCCGGTTCGGTGCGCGTCGAGATCCAGGATGGCGATGGCAAACCGCTGCCGGGGTATGGCCTCGACGACGCTCAGCATCTGTTCGGCGATGAGATCGACGATGTGGCGCGCTGGACGTCGGGCAGCGATGTCTCGTCGCTGATCGGCAGGACCGTCCGCCTGCGAGTCGTGTTGGAAGACGCCGACCTGTTCAGCCTGCGCTTCGGCTAGCCGTGGCCGGATGGCAAGCCGGGGCAATACCAGGATGAACGACCCGTATCACCCCCTAGGCGACGCGAGACTCTATCGAGGCGTCTTCGTCGAACGCCCAAATCGGTTTCTTATGCGCTGTGCCGTGCCTCGATACGGCACGGTGGAGGCCTTCGTGGCCAATCCCGGCCGCATGGATGAGTTGCTCTTTCCGGGCGTGACCCCCGTCGCTTTGACACGTGTCCCCGCCGACGTCGAACGGCGCACTCGCTGGACCTGTGTTGGCTGCGACACACCCGATGGCGAGCCACTCTTTCTCGATACCCATCGCACCAACGATGTCGCCGCTCATCTAATTGACCAGGCGCTGGTTCCTGGGCTCAAGGGGTGGCGCGTCGAGCAGCGCGAGGTTCCCGTGGGTCACAGCCGCTTCGACCTGCAGCTGGCTCGTGGATCGCGGCGTCTCTTTGTAGAGGTGAAGTCCTGCACGCTCTTCGGAGGCGAGGGGGTCGCCATGTTTCCGGACGCGGTGACCGATCGGGGGCGACGCCATCTGGAGGAGCTGGCACAGATGGGATCTGGGGGGGCCGCCAGCGAGCGCCCCGTGGTCCTATTCATCGTCCACAGTCCACATATTCGCTGGTTCATGCCTGACTACCACACAGATCTGGCGTTCTCCCGCACCTTCCTTGCCGTGCGCGATCGTGTGCGGATTCTCCCGGTCGGCATCCGGTGGAACCGCGATTTGTCCGTGGCCCCCGAGTCGGTTCGCGTGAAGATTCCCTGGAAGTTCCTCGACAGGCACGTCGATGACCGCGGTGCGTATCTGCTCCTGATGCGCCTTCGTGGGCCCAGGAGAATCTCCATCGGACAACTCGGAGAACACCGTTTCGAGGCAGGAAGTTATATCTACGTGGGTTCCGCCATGGCTCACCTGAGTCGCCGGGTGGAACGGCACCTGCGACGACGGAAGCGACATCACTGGCACATCGACGATCTGCGCCAGGTCGCCGATGACGTTGCGGCCTTGCCCATTCGCTCTGCGCAGCGGCAGGAATGTCAGTTGGCGGCATCCGTGTCACGGTATGCATCGATCGCCATGAAGGGATTCGGCAGCTCGGACTGTTCATGCGATTCCCACCTGTACTATCGCGCCGAGCCGCCCATGGAGGACGTCGAATTTCACCGGATTCTACAGCAATTCCGGATGCGAGCTCCGAGTCCGAGTCCATAGACAGCCGCCACACGCACGACTATACTGACAACGCGCCTGCTGGAGTTTCCTGCTCCCGGCGCGTCTCCCTCACCAGCGCCCCTCCCCGGCGCGTGACAGCCATCGACCGCATCTGCCGGCCCCTTGATCATGTCCAAGGCCACCTCGGATGGACTGGCTCGTGTCCAGTCCGAAAGCCGCATCCCCGCCAGCACCTGGCGTGAGTGGTGCAATCGACTCGAACTCGACCCCTTACTGGCCGTCGAGGTCTGGGACGAGGTGTGCAACCCGATGCGAACCGCGTCTGGACAGGCGCCCGACCTAACCTTCATCCTGCAGCTCCGTGCAACACGTCCCGACCACTATATCGATGATTTTCGAGACGAGTTGCCGTCGATTTTTCTGACGGCAAAGCTGCTCGACGCCCTGGAGGAGGACTTCGCCGGGGGCCGTGGCAAGGCCGCCCTTCTGCGCCTCTATCGTCACGTGGCCGGCAAGGGTGACGATGTGGTGACACGACCCTTTCTCGTGCATGTGGGTTGTCTTCTGCTGCTACCCCATGTCCTGCCCGGTGAGTTCACTTTTCGACGGCTGGTGCGGTCCATCGCCGATGGCAAGTTGCTGTTCATCGAAGACTATGAGGATGGCAACCACATCGATGTGTTCGAACTGCACAAGAATGAGAAGCAACAGATGCACGCCCGTGCGAAAGATCGCGCCTGCACGAGTGACAAGGGTGAACTACAGACAGGCTCCAGTTATCTGACCTCGCTGGGACGCACCAACAAACCCTTCGCACAGACGGAAGCGGAGATCAAGAACGCCTTCGTTCGTACTGATGAAGGTGACCCGATGGTCTTCCCGATCTTTTGACGTCCGAGTCGCCGCTGAGCGTCAAGGACCTGCGCCGCGGGCAGACGGCGTTGATCCGTTATGTCGCTGCAGGAGCCGCCAACAATGCCCTCGTCGGTTCGACGGGGGCTTTGTTCTTGCTCAGCCTCGGTGCCAGCCCCTTTCACCTGGGCCTGCTGGCCACCTTCCTTCACTTGGACAAAGTAGCCCGCCTCGGAGGTGCCGAACTCATGCGGCACACGGGCAAGGCGGGGATCATGCTGTGGGGCCGCCTGCTGGCCACACCGGTCACCGCCGGGCTGGCCGTGGCGGCCGCATTAGGCATCGCCGGTGAGGGTGCCATTTTCGCCACCATCGGCGTACTCGCCCTGCGCGGAACATTGCAGCAACTGGGCAATGCCGCCTGGTGGCCCCTGATCAGAGATGTCACCGCAGGAGGTTCGCTGGGCGAATTCCTCGGGCGCATGCGGTCCTACCAGCGCCTGCTGGAACTGGCGCTGCCCGTTGCCGTGGGAAGTTGGCTCGGCGAGAGCCCCGAACCCACGCGATTCTGGCCTCTATTTGCCGCGGCGGTGGTCGTGTTGCTGTGCAGCGCCTGGTGGATCCGTGCCGTTCCTGAAGCCCCCATCGCCGACACGAACGCGAGTCTCTGGCGTCGTATTCGTCTGGTGCTGGAGACGCCCGCGATCCGTCGTTTCTGTCTCTACCTGGGCGTGCGGGTCTTCCTCTACAGTGCCAGCTTTCCCTTCTGGGTCATCGTCCTGACCGATCGCGGCCTGCCCGTATCGCAGTTTGTCTGGATGACCTCACTGCTGGCTCTGGGGCAGTTGGCCACACTGTGGCTGTGGGGTCAGTTGGTCGATCGACGGGGGCCACGTCTGGCGATGCGTCTGCCCCTGGTCAGCATCATCCTGCTCGCAGCCATGTGGCTGTGGCTGCCGGACGGCTCATGGGAGCTGTTGGTCTGGGCCTCGGTTCTGCATCTGTTGTGGGGCGCCCTCGATGCGGGTCTGCAGATGGGCCAATCGAGGATCATGGTCGACGCCGTTCCCGACCAACTGCAAGGTGAAGGATTCGCCGTCGTCATCTATGCGTCAGCCATCGGTGGCGCCATGGGCGGGCTGCTGGGTGGACTCGGATTCGAGCACTTCACCGCTCTCGGATACGACCACGCGGACTATCTCGGCATTCTTCAGGTGCTGACCGTCGTGCCCCTGGCCCTTTCCCTTCGACTTACGCCTCGATCTCGCTGAGAAAATTGTCCGTAAGTAACGTTTTTACAACTTCTTGACGTGACGAAGGACACGCGCGTCAGGCGTGAGGCGCGTCACGGCCGGTTTTGCCGTTTCTGCCGATCCTAGGGATAAGACTGTAGGCCGTTTCCCTCGTTTCGGAGTCCTGAATCTGGTGTCTGGTCCCCTGCCCTTCTACATCGCTCTTGTCACACTAGCTGCCGTCGTGGTGGCCAAATTGTCACGATGGAGATGCTTCGATCACATCAACGGCGGCTCGCCAGGATTCACGAGCAGCGGGATGAGATGATGGCAGAATTGCGCTCCGTCAGGCGACTGAAGAAGCGTCACGAATACCGGCGCAAGACGATTGAGCGACAGAAACACAAGACCAAGGTCCGCATTGGTCGCGTCAGGGAAACGCTGGAGTTGATGGATTTTTGAGAACACGAACCGCGAGGCCCACTTCGGCCTGCTCACGAATCATGTGGTGGAGCGATAGCAGATGTTTATGACTTGCTGTCCTGCCCGATAATCCGATACACACGATTGCGGGTCGTGCCCAACAGGCGGGTGGCGGCCGAGACATTGCCATCGCATTGAGCCAGGGCCTGCTCGATGACCCACCGCTCTGCGGCAGCGACGGCCTCGTCCAGATCAACCGGCAGTGCGAGACCCGCCCCCTTCATTTCATGGGTACCGTTCGTACCGTTGCCCTGGCCGCCGGCTGTTGAGGGAAACCGAAGGTGACGCGGTTCGATCACGTCACGATCACCACATTCCAATAGTGCCCTTTCCATGAGATTTCTGAGTTCACGCACATTGCCTGGAAATGCGTAGGCGCGCAGGGCCTGCGTCGAAGCCAGACTCAGTGTGGGTGTCGATCGACCCATCTGCTCGCCAGGATTTGCGCGAAGTGATCGGCCAGCAAGGTGATGTCGTCGGGACGATCTCGCAGGGCGGGCGATGTGACGGTGAATCGAGCCAGACGGTAATACAGATCTTGACGGAAGCCGCCGTCCTGGATCTGCTGCTCGAGTTCAACATTCGTGGCGGCGACGACGCGCACGTCAACCTTGCGTCCGTCTGTCGCGCCGACGCGGATGACCTCGCCATCTTCCAACACGCGCAGCAGCTTCGGCTGCAGTTCCAGTGGCAGCTCGCCGATTTCATCGAGAAACAGCGTGCCTTCTTGGGCCGCTTCGAAGACGCCGGCGCGATCGGCATCGGCGCCAGTGAAGGCCCCCCTCTTGTGTCCGAACAGCAAGGACTCCGCCAATTCGCGAGGCAGGGCGGCGCAGTTCATCATTTCGCTCGCGCAGTTCCCGTGCCAACTGATGCATGCGCACATGGCTCTCGACCCGCTTGAGGACCTCTGCCTCCTGGAAGGGTTTGATCACGTAGTCCACCGCGCTGAGTTCGAAGCCAAGAACGATGTCCTCGTGCAGATCTCGCGCCGTGCAGAAGATGACGGGGATGTCCGCCGTCGCAGCATCGGCTTTGAGACGCCGGCAGACCTCGTGACCATCCATTTCTGGCATGGTCACGTCCAGCAGAATCAGATCGGGAAGAGCGCGAGCCGCATTGCGCAGCGCCACCTCCCCATTCGGAGCCAGCAGCACCTGGTAGCCCTCGCGCTCGAGCACATGGCGCAGCACATCGAGATTGGCCAGCTGATCGTCGACGAGCAGAATCTTCGCGGACTCAGGCATGGGTCTTCATCTGTTCCATGAGGGTGAGAATTCCATCCATGTCCTGCTGCTGACTCAGGCTTCGCAGGTGGCGCGCCAGTCGTTGCTTCTCAAGCAATCTGCCAGGGACAGGCACTTCCTCCTCCTGAAGACCATCGAAGTGCCAGAGCCGGTTTCGTTCGATCCAGAGATTCTTGTCATCACCAGCGATCGCCCGGGCCCCCTCGTACTTTTCCATCCTCACAGAGTCTGTCCTGCTTCCGGTACGAAAGATTGTGTGGCACNCGGTACACTTGTGCGCTTGCCTGAGTGATAGATGACACTGGACGATACAGAGCCGGTCAGCTTGTTTGGCAACAGTGACGACCCAACCCAGATGAGGTGCTCCGTGCCAAATGACCTTTTCGTCGACGCCCCCTTCGACCCCCGCGAACTCATCGCCGCCTTCCGTGCCTTCGACGACGACTACAAGCAGGGCCGCGGCGAATCCGAATCCAGCGACACGGGCAAACTCGGCTGGGGCGAGGCCACCTTCGTCGACGCCTATCACAAGCTCTACGAGGTCACCGGCCAGCGTCGTTGGCTCGATAAGCTTGCCGCCCATGCGCGCCGTATACTGTCGACGCCGACCGATTCCTTCGGCGATGGTNATCCCACGTGGACGACGGCGACGTATTCGGTGGCCTGGCTGCGATGTGAACCTTTCCACAATCGCGGCACAGCCTCCATTGAAGCCAGCGACGNCCGGGTCTGGACGATCCGCGGCGGCGCCACCGTCGAAGACAGCGTCTACTTCGTNGAAATCGTGGGTCGGGGTCGTTACGAGATCCGCCGTTGGCCGAGTCGCGAACGCATCGCTGCTGGCACCTTCAGATCAGGCGAGCCCATTGATGCGCTCTCCCCGATTCGCTTCGCCATCACGGGCAAGGCCCTCGTGGGCGATCGCTTTCGCCTGGAAACCTTCACTCCGCAGCAGCTCGAATACATCGTCCACCAGGGACAGTGGTTCTATCCGCTGGCCCGATTCGTCGAAACCGTACGTCGTGACCGCAGTCTGCGTCCACGCTACGAAAGGATCGGTGGGCAGATCGTCGACTTCATCACCGATCTCGTACAGAAGCACGAGCGCGATTGGCTCGACACGGAACGCGGCACCGGTGGTTACCGCTTCAGCCCATCCGGCTCGGAGCGTTTCCCGAATCGCATCCTACCCCACAACCAGTATCTGGCCTTCGGTCGTGTGGGNCTGGTCATGGCCGACGTCAGCCGGAAGAAAATCTTCGCCGACCGTACCGAGGCCATGGCACGCAACTTCAAGCGCGCCCTGCGCAAGGTCGATGCAGCCTGGGAGTGGCACTACTGGGATTGGATCGAGGCAGGCGCCGCCGACCACAGCTCGGTTGAGGACACGAGCCATGGTGGCATCGACATCGGCTTTGCCGTCGAAGCATGCCGACGTGGGCGCGTGTTCAACACGAGAGACCTGCGCCGATTCACGCGCACCTTACTCGATATCATGTGGAATGGCGACGAGACGACACCGACCTTCGGTGGGCGTATCGACACCTCCGAAGGCGAAGGTCATCCGGTGAAGGACTGGATCGACTTGGCGCAGTGGGACCCGCGAATCTTCGACCTGATCTGGACCCACTACGAACAGATGGATAGACCGGCGAACCTTGCCCCATCCGTGTTGCGTGGCTGGCTGCGGCGCCAGGAGGCGTTGGCGAAATAGGGACCGTCGCCACCCGCAAGACCACGGCCAGCGGGACCTCTGCTCCGGGTGGCCCGGGTTCGTCTCTAGGCCGTCATTTCCTCGTAGGGCTGATCCTCCAGCGGCCCTGAGCCGAAGCGCAGCACGTGCCCATCGAGATCTTCAACGTGCATCTCGAGAGCGTGGGGATAGTTCGTCGGCGGCAGGATGATCTTCGCACCGCTCTGCTTGTATTCCTCGTACAGGCGCGTCACGTCGTGGGAGCCAACCCACACCCAGGTGCCCGGGTTTCCCTGCGACCCCTCGCACAGATACATGCCGATTCCGTCTCGCCCCACAGAGGTGAACGTATCCCCCCAGCCCTGCCACTCAAAACCCAGTGCGTTCTTGTAGTAGTCGAGGCTCGCCTTCATGTCCTTCACGCAGAGAATCGGAATCGTGTTCTCGATTTCCGGCTGCTTTTCTTCCGACATGGGTTCCTTGCTCCTCCGGGCACGGGGTTCAGCCAGCGCTGGCCGTCCCCCAGTAGTTAAAACACGTGGGGCGCCAACCGTCGATGTAGCCCTCGTGTGAATTATCCAAAACGAAACCGCCCTGCTCGAGCAGGCGCGGGATATCACGGCTGAGATGGCAGCCCCCAGCGAGACGCCCCCACACCGGCTCCAACCGCCTCTGCCACCGACGCACACTCGCATCCGGCGCCGCGCC
>PATE01000060.1 GCA_002712305.1 Gemmatimonadota bacterium
CGCCGTCGATCCGTGGATGCAGGTTGAAGACGCGTGTGCGACGGCACTGTCGTTGTCGCAGCAGGTGAGACTACACGTCGATGATGGCGTGGATGCTCAGGACCTGGTTCCACTCTTGCACCGCCAACGTGAGGCGGTCACTGAGTTACAGACTGCCCTTGGCACGCTCGTCGCTCTACCCCACCCCGGCCAGACCGAACGTCGCGACCAGTTAGGCCAGCAACTGCGCCAGTTGTTGGCTTTGCATGACACGAGCCTCGATTCCCTCTCATCAAGAGGCGTGCGCCTTGCCGGCCGCCGACGGATCCGCTGACCGATGACTTCTGACGCCCGCCCACCAGAACACGTCTTGCAGATGCCCCCTCCGACAGATGCCGCACCCCTGGAGGAGGCCTTCGCTGACTCCTTCGTCTTGTTCAATGAGACGACGCGGCGCTACATGGAGGCCTACAAGCAGCTGGAAGAGCAGTTCGAGTATCTGAATGTCAAACTCGAGGAAACCAACCGCGAGTTGCGCATCAGCCTCGAAGAGAAGGACCGCGTCAGCAACTATTTGAACAACATTCTCGAGAGCATGAGCGGTGGCGTATTGGTCACCGATCTGGATGGTAACATCACCGTCTTCAATCGCGCTGCTGAAGCGATCACAGGTCGCAGCCAGGACGAGGTGCTGGGCAAGAGCTACGAAGAGGTGATCGGACTGGACGCAGGCCGCCAGAGCACCGTCCTGCACACATTGGAGACGAGTAAAGGAGTATCGAGCAAGGAGAAGGATCTGAAGCGGGCCGACGGCCGCACGATCCCTCTCGGGTTTTCGACCTCCCTCGTTCGCGATGCAGAAGGTCAGATCCTCGGCGCCGCTGAAGTGTTCAACGATCTGACGGAAATGAAGCGTCTCGAGGAACAGGTTCGCCGCATGCATACGCTGGCGGCACTCGGCGAGATGGCCGCCACCGTCGCCCACGAGATTCGCAACCCCCTCGGTGGGATTGCCAGCTTTGCCAATCTGCTTGAACGAGATCTTGAGACCGATGACCCCAGCCGGCGCCTCGTGCGCAAGATTACCGAGGGTGTCGCACGGCTGAATCGGATCGTCTCAAGCCTTCTCAGCTACACGCGCCCCCTGAATCTGAATACCCACCCCGTCGACTTGATGCAGACCGTCGAGGAGGCAGCCGCCTTCTTCGAGATCGATCTCGAGCGCAAGCAACAGGCCGTTGAGATTCGCCGGCTGTTTCTCGAGACGCCCTGCGTCTGCCAGGTGGACACAGAGCAGTTTCACCAGGTGATCCTCAATCTGCTGCTGAATGCGACCCAGGCGATGCCCGAGGGTGGCACCATCGAGCTGGAGGTAGCTCAGACGAGCGACGCCGATGGAGACTGGATCGTAACCCGGGTTCGCGATACAGGGATGGGGATCGACGAAGAACTCCAGGAGAAACTGTTCACACCCTTCTTCACAACCAAGGAGGACGGCACCGGCCTCGGGCTGGTGACGTCACGGAAGATTATCGAAGCCCACGGCGGAAACATCGTCGTAGACAGCACTCCCGGCGATGGCACGTGTTTCACCATCGCCCTCCCACTGTAGATCACGCCAGCACAAACCGCATCCAGGGAAGAGACGCATAATGGCTACCAAGAGAATCCTCGTCGTCGACGACGACACGTATGTCCGCGGCGCCACCGAAGAGATCCTCATCCGCAAGGGCTACAATGTCGACACCGCCGGCGACGCCGGTAGTGCACTGCGCAAGCTCGAAGATGCTGACTACGATCTGCTTCTTTCAGACATCAAGATGCCGGGGATGAGTGGACTCGAACTGCTGGAGCAGGTTCGCACTCGTTGGTCCGATCTGACCGTCATTCTCATGACGGCCTATGGCACGATCGAGGACGCCGTGCACGCCATGCGCAACGGCGCCTACAACTACATCCAGAAGGGCTCCGAGTCGACGACGGAAGAGATGGAGATCGTCGTTGAGCAGGCTTTGAAGATGCAGGAGACCGAGCGTGAGAACCGCCGCCTGCGATCTGAGTTGCAGGGCCGGTATGGTGATGGCAGCATGATCGGCAAGGCGGCGAGTATGGCGCAGGTCTTCGACCTGATTGGCACCGTCGCCGAAAGTCGCGCAACGGTCCTGATTACTGGTGAGAGTGGCACAGGCAAGGAACTGGTCGCCAAGGCGCTGCACTATGGCAGCGGTCGCCGCAGTGGTGCCTTCATTCGACTCAACTGTGCCGCCCTGCCCAAGGACCTGATGGAGAGTGAGCTCTTCGGTCATGAGAAGGGCGCCTTTACCGGCGCTCACAAACAGACCCGAGGTCGTTTTGAGATGGCCGATGGTGGCACACTGCTGCTCGACGAGATTTCAGAGATCGACCCCGCCCTGCAGGCAAAACTGCTGCGCGTGTTGCAGGAACGTGAATTCGAACGCGTAGGCAGCACGGAGACGATCAAGGTGGATGTGCGCATCGTGGCCACGACGAACCGCGATCTGCAGAAGAAGGTCGAGGAAGGCACCTTCCGCGAGGACCTGTACTACCGCCTCAATGTGATCGAGGTCGCCCTGCCTCCCCTGCGCGAGCGCATGGAGGACGTACCGGCCTTGGCTCAGGCCTTCGTTGAGCGATACAACGAAGAGAATGGCAAGCAGATCGAAGGGTTCGAGGAGGGCACGATCGAGTTGCTCACCGGCTATGACTGGCCCGGCAATGTTCGCGAACTCGAGAACTATGTCGAGCGCGCAGTGGTCGTCGCCGCCGGCGATCGGCTCACACCTAACGATTTCCCGCGCAAACTCGCCCAGGGTCCTTCCATTGAAGGAGGCGACGGTCTGCAGGTCGGACTGACCGTGCACGAAATGGAACGACGTCTGATCATGAAGACCCTGGAGTCACTCGGTGGCAATCGCACCGATGCGGCTGCACAGCTCGGGATCAGCACCCGTACCTTGCGCAACAAACTACATGAGTATGGCGCCATGGATGCCTACAAGAACGGCAAGGCGGCGGCACCACCGGAGATGATCGAAAGTATCTGATCATGTGAGCACCCCGGTTCACCCCCGATTCAGGCCCTCTGCGCAACGCGCGGAGGGCCTTTTTCGTTGCCCCGATCATCAGGTCGTCTCGTTGCGCTTCCCTCTCTGGGCGACTACCTTATTTTCTTCTGTATTGGACGCATGATCTGACGAATCTGACCCCTGAGAGACCTGTCTGACGGCAGGAGAGGGACTGGTGATCGAAGAAGCTCAACCAGCTGGCAAGCGGCTGATCATCCTCGGTGATAAGATCGCACCGACCCCTCATCTGACTGCGTTCGTTAAGAATCTCAAGCTGGAGAATTCCCTGCTCGACCTTGGCGAGCAGGTGAAATACGCGATCTGCAGCGACAGCAGCGAAGTCGCCACAACCCTCAGGCGTTATCAAGATGATGTGAAAATGGTCCTTATTGGCCCGGGTCTGCGGGGCAATGGCGTGACCGTGGCGCGTATGTTGGCCACCAAAGCACACATCGTGATGATTATCGATCCTCGGGTAAATCCCCTCGGAGCCGATCCGGCCTCCTACGCGCATATCCAGGCAAACCTTGAGGGGTTGGACGTCATCCTCGCCCTCACCAAGGATGCGGATGAAGCGTTCTTCCAGCCGCTGATCAAGGAATATGTGGTGTCCGGTATGTTGGTGGGCACCGATCTTGAGTCCATGTCGCCCGAGGAACGGGCGGAAATGATCGACAAGCGACTCGACGCGGTGAATACTTTTCCGTCGCTTCCCGATACGCAACGCAAAGTTGCTGCCCTCGACGATCTTGACCCACCGAAGAAGTGGGCCGAGGCGATCGATGAAGATCTGCCCACCAAGACGGTCATTCTACGGATTCTTAACAGTGCCCGATACGGTTTCCGCTCGAGGGTGGAAACCATCGATCAGGCGGTCGCCCTGGCGAGTGCGCGTACGATTCGAGAGATCGTCACCGCCTGTCAGATCCGGCAGATCTTCTCCAAAACGTCCGACGGCACCATCGATCAGTTCTGGAAGCACTCACTGGCCGTGGCCAACTTCGCCAAGCTGCTGTCCCTTCCCGCCGACCCAGGCGCTCAGGACTCCCAGCAGAAGACGGAATTCGAACGCTTCCAACTCGAAGAGGAGCAGGTCGCCGTCCTGCAGGAAGCCAAACTGTGGGAGAAGATCGAGCTGGGAGAGGGAGACGATCCCTTCACAGCAGGGTTGCTCCACGACATTGGCAAGGTGACCATGCTCATGTGTCTGGAAGACTCTCTCGAGCTGGTCATGGCCCTCGTCGAACAGGAAGTTCAGGAGGCCCAGGCGGCCAACCAGATGTGGGCGCATCAGGTGGTTGAGATCGAGCGTTTTCTCATGAAGGACATCGATCACCAGAGCATCGGTATTCGTTTGGCAGACGGCTGGGAGTTCGATGCATCGATCCAACAGGTGATCGCAAACCATCACCAGGTGGCCGAACATGCACCGACGATCATCAAACTCATCGCTCTGGCCGACATCGCGGGTAACTGCCTGTTCCCCTATCCTGCGACAGAGACACAGCATCCCTTTCCGATCCTGTTTGACCGGATCGACAAGGGCCTGAAGAAGTCCACGAAGACGAGCCCTGAAGCCATTGACGAAGTCATCAGTGAAGAGATCTTCGAGGATCTCGTCGACGTCCTGAACCGTTTGAATCTCCCAAACCATCTGTGGGAACTCATCGACTTGAAGACGTTTTTCAAAGTGATCCACGTCCTGGCGCCGAAGATCAAGAGCGCCACGATCGGTTTCCTCCAGCAGACGGCGTAAAGCCTCTCCTTCCCTTCACTATAGTCACAAGGATTGCCCGTGGACGACGGCGGATTCCCTCTCCGACTGGTCGAGCACTACAACTCGCGCACGGGTATCTGGCGCGCAAGGCGAACCGCAGGAGATCTCTGCGGTGAGGCCGAACTACAGACTGGCGATCGACCGTTTGCCGAATTGACCTGGCAGCTTGCTGACGACTCAGCCGACGATGTTGAACTGACAGCGAGGCTCGTTGAACGCGCACTGCGGCTGGTCCCCCGTCGATTCGACAGTGATCCGCGGCTGGCCGCCCTTTCTAAGAGTCTGTCGAACCGGCAGATCCCCGTCCGCTTCTTTCGCCAGCATCATCGTATTCTGGATATCGAGATCCGCGACGGCAAAGCCACCTTGGCCGTGTGTGCCGATCTCGCGCCGGCCCTGGGCGTGTCCATCGATTCAACGAAGGACGATCTCGTCGCCGACGCGCCGGAACAGCTGCGCGCCTACGAGATGTTACTCGCCCTGCTGTTGTTCTACAGCTTCGCTGTAGAGGCGGGCGACACGCCCCGTGCAGCGATGCGCTGGATCACCCGACTCTACGATCAACTGGCCAGGCGCGAGCGCACTCACCTTCATGCCCTGTTGGAAACACGTCACCTGGACGCGGGCAATCACGTCTCCGTCTTCCTGCGTCGGGCCAGCGAACGAGAAGACACCTCGGCCGAAGGACAGCGCTGGCGAGAGCAGCAGATTACATGGCTTCTGGGTCAGGATCGGCTGGATCTGCCCTACAATCGTCGCGCCGCCATCGACGTATTGCTCTCCGAAGCTGACGTCGACGACAAACGGTTCCTCCTCTACGACGTCCTGAGGGAATACGATCGCGACATCGAAGGCGACAATATCCTGCGTATTGCAGGACAGGTCCGAGAAGCGGGACAACAACTGATCTTCGGCCGCATGAGCCGAGCCTTCCACAATCAAGGCACCCTGTTTGCCGACGCAGCACTGATCGCACCGCAGGCCGACTGGAGCCCGCTGGGCGAACGGTTGTGGCAGGCAGTAGAGGGGAACGCCGAGTTGGAGACGGTGGCCCTCGAACTCAAGTTGCTTCTGCAGGGCTCACGTGAAGTGGCCCTGACGCAGCTGGAGGGAGCCTGCGAGCGATTCGAGGAGGCTGTCCTCGACGCGCAGCGCGATGAACTCATGCACCGCATTCAGGAAGCACGCAGCCGCATCGAGGACCACGGCGACGAATTGGAGCAGCCATCCCTGCCACCGGTCACTGATGCGAGCGTCGTGGGGGCCACGCAGAACCGGCTCGGTATCGTCGACGAGATCCGCAGGCAGCTGCTGAGTGCTCCCTCGCGCGATGCCGCCTACGTCGTGATCAGTCAGCGTCCGTCGCCAACCGGTTCGCACCTGTTGGTCAAGATCAACGAATTCGATGAGCCGTATCTGGGTAAGGCGGCGAATCTGCGCAAGCTGGTACGCTTGGCCGGTGACCGGGTCTACTCCAGCCCCGACTATCGATGGTTGCGCCTGGCCGACCATTGGATCGAGGCCATCCCCCTCTTCATCAAGGAAGAGGTGCTGATCGTCGATGGCCATGAGCAGACGAGAACCGTCATCGACATCGCGGGCATGGAGGAATCCTTCCGCGAAGAGATGTCCGACCACTGGTCCGCCAATATTCAGGATGTCTTGAGAAGCGAGTTTGCCGCAGCAGCACGACGATTGTTGTGGCAGCAGGCGAATCCACCAGACGGCGCCGGTAGTGCCGATCTGTCGGCGGGCGACGAGCTAAGTGTCCTGAGTTGGGCCCGAACCACCTCTGAAAATGATGACACCATGACAGATGCCATCTGTCTGGTGGCCGCCGCGATCCAGAATGCCTACATGGCCGATCCCGTGGCCGCCCAGGAGGCGGTGGAAACGGACGCGCAAGAGCCTTTCCTGGCCATGTGTTCGTGGCTCGACGAAACGCCTCCTGCCGCTGTCAGCGAGACACTGAAGTCGATGGCCACCGGTGTAACAGGTAAAGCCCTCCGCGAGGTCGGGGGCGGCCAATCGTTGGCATGGGAACGATTTGGCCCGCACGCGCTGGCACCCCGGCGCCCCCTGCCGGTGCTGCACGTGCTTACGACGCAGTCGGCGGGGATGACGGAAGGGTATGTCCGCACCTGGCTGGAAGAGTCAATGGCCCTCTATCAGGTCATCGAGTCTGCTGCCCTGGGTGGTGAGGTGGAAGAGCGCCAGAAACGCTTCCGTCAGCGACTCAACGCGCTGGGTGCGTGTATCATCCGTGAACTTGGAATCTGGGTTGAAGTCGAGGAGGTTGCCGCCGAAGAAGGCATTGATCAGGGTGCGGCTGTCGGCCGCGTCGTCGGTCGAAATCGGACGGTGCAGGAGGAGGTCGGGGTCCTGGGCGCCTTGCTCGAGTTACAGGAAGAGATGGGCACACAGCGACAGGCGGGCGATATCGACGATCCTCTTGAGGTCGCCGAAGTGCTGGCTCAGCACGAGGAATCTCTGGCAGAGGATGCCCTGCCCCGCGTTGCCGATCGCAACGGGACCACCCTTGAGGAGGCCGTCGACGATCTGCTGCGCCGGCATCCGTCTCTGGATCGGCCCCAGGCGTTGCGGCACGTCATCGACACGGATGAAGACTTCCGACAGGACCGTACCACGTTCACGCGCTTCCTTGCCCGGCGGCGACTGTTGGAGACGTGGGCCGCGGCACAGGGCATCGACGTCGATGACCGGACTCGAACCTATACGCGTCGATACGGTCGACTCGCGAAAACAACAGCGCGCAAACAGATCGTGCTGGAGAACCAACTCCGCGGGCAGGCACTACACCCGTCTCTGAGAATGAGCGCCAAGGGTGCCAGCAAAGGATTTCACCTCCTCTACACGCCGAGTCGAGTCGATCTGGGTCATCGAGAGCGCGAGTCTGTGGAGACCTGGTCGCAGTGGGTCGGTGGCGCCGATCGGGCGGCTGCGCGGGCTGGCCGTCAGATCTATGGATTGATCAACAAATCGGTCCGCAGTTTTGACAGTCTCACAGAGCCGGAAGTGCTCAAGACGGGTGAGAACGCCTCCATGGCGTCCCATTTTGCCTACTCTAATGCCATGTCCTTGATGGTCTCCGCCTCCGGGCACGGCGACGTGGAGGAGATGGGCGATCAGATGAGTCGACGCCGTGATCGCATCATCCATCCGGCCGGTGAGGGGTATGGCGGCTACTGTGTGCCGAAGGACGGCCTGTTCCTCGAATTCGTCCTGACCCTCGGACGTCGCGAGAAGCTTCAGCAGTTGGGCATCCCCGTCGAACACCATGCGCGTGTCGCCCGTCTGGCGAATGGGCTGCTCGACCGGCGACAGGACTTTGACACTCGATTCGCGTGGGAGGCCTGGGCAGCGGGTCTGCTGAGTGACGAGCAGGCCCTGAGCGATCTGATGCAGATACGCGCCGGTCAGGGACCGGGTGCGGCGCCCATTCCTGTCTTCCAGGTGACGAGGCTGGCAGAGGTTCTCGTGGGCCTCGGCCAACCTGAATTGCGCGACCCCGAACGTGTAACGGCGGCGCTGGTCGCGCGGTGGGGCATCCACAAGATGGTTGCCGGTGCCGAGCACGTGAATCGTTTCATGCCCTTCTACAAGGCCTGGCTGCTGCGGCGAGGGCTCAACGAGGCGGAGGCACGAGGCGGCTGTTCGTCGGGCCGCCCCTTCATCGCCGTGTTCAGCGCCGAATACAAACCAGATACGCAGGACGGTCGATTCGCCGCAGGGATGCGCAAGTTCGAAATCCTCACCGGCAGTGCCCAACATCTTTTGTATGCCCTCGACTCCGACGGACAGCTGCTGGCAACCCTGCTGTCGTCTGGATACGACACGCTTGCCGCCGATGGTCGCGGTCCGAGAGTCGCCCGCCTGCTCGGTCTCGCCGACGGTGATTCACAGCAGTTGTCGACGCTGTTTCCTGCGCCGCGTGAGGTCGATGAACTGCGCGTCGTCTCCCCCACGGGCCTGTCGACGCAGGACCTGCTCTCGTACACTAGTGACACACGGCTCGAACAGATCGCCGAGGAGGCGCGTTCGATGCTGTTGGCTGCCGGCCTGTCCGAAGCCGAAATCGAGGCCAATGTGGTCTCCTTTGGCCCCCGCCTTCGCCGTTGGGCTACGTCAGCCCCCTTTGAGGCGAGCGACCTGGATGCCCTTGCCCTACGCGTTGGATCGTCGATCCACGCCCTGTGCCTGCAGGTGGCCGGTCCCGAACGTTCCTACGAGCACGCCTTGCAGGGCGCAGATGTTCTCGACCTGGGCATCCCCCACCAGGAGTTGCTCGATCTGATGGGAGATCCGGCCCGAGTCGTGCGGCTCATGCTCGAAGGTCGACAGGACAGTGCGTTGGTCATCGTCGACGGAGCCTCGGGGGCGCGACGTCGTGCGCTGAATCGTGTGGATGTCATGTTGTGGTTCGCCGTGGCCGAGCGCATGGACCGAGAGTCGAGTTATGTCTCCATCGGCCTGGGCGCCAGCACCGTCGAATCCTGGCGGGTCACCATGAGTCGTCAGCGAGATCGCTCCAGCCGCCTGCTCACGGCTCTTGAATCGGGTGCCCGTCAAGAAGCAGAGACGTTGTATACGCGAATCATCGACGACATGCACAACGAGCAGGAGGCTCAGCTGCAGTTGGCAGAGATCGCCAAGTTGCGTCGTTTTGGACGACTGCGGAGTCGTGATGAAGCCCTCGCCCGCTCCCTGGCCGACATCGTCGCAGGAAGACCTCTGGTGGAGTTGACCTTCCTCGATTTCCTCGCTCTCGGCGGCCTGTTTCTTCTCGACGGCGCACAGCGCTCCGAAGTGACCCGTGTGCACAGCGCCTTGTCGAAGGGTCTGGTCGCCCTGGGCGCCCAGGGTTGGCCCGCATGGGAGCAAGAGCCAGCCGCCGATTGGGTGAATGTCGAGTCACCTCCGGCTCTGGAAGATTTCAGGGAGGAAAAGGGGCTCGAGAGTTCGAACAAAGCCTCTGAGGACCGCCCCGTGGTCGCCCTCGAAGCACGCAGCCAGCTTGCGGCGCGTGTTGAACAGGCGCGGGCACTCAATGAACGCCAGTTGGCCTACCAGGCCGTGGACACGGACAGCATCTCCTTTGATGAGGCCTACAGCTGCGCGAAAGCGGCCCTCGGTTCGGGGGACGAAGATGTCAGCGAGGCGGCCTTTGGCACCTTTCTGGGCTACTCACGCAACGCGTTGTTCGCCCTGGTCAGCCAGATGTATCAGGAGGACAACGCCGAAAACGCTCAGCGTTTTGTCGAACACCTGTCGCAGCTGTTTCTGGGGCGACAGATCGACAACGAACACTGGCGACTCATCGCCGGTGGTTATGAAGATCTGGGCGACTTCGGTCGCCTCGCCCAGGTCGTCTCCGAACAAGGCGGGGACGACGAACAGCGTCGGAAGCGACTCGATATGGTCGCACGCGGAGCTGAACTGTTCTACATCCTGCTTGCCGTCGACAGCGTATTGCCTCACATCCGCGGCGATGGCGATCCGCCCTCACTGTGGCGCGCCCTGGCGGATTTCTTCGCCGAGACGATCAACGACCACTTCCACGAGTATCGACCTTGGGTGTACTCGCGTGGGATGGGTTTTGCAGATCTGAAGGGAGAGGAACTCTACGAGTTCTCAGTACATCATCACGCGTGGTTGTACCGCTATCTGCGACGTGTCGTGACGTGTTATACAGAGGTGTCCGCACTGCCAGATCAGGAGCAGGATCTGTTGCTGGGGAACTACCTCGATGACGCCCAGATCAGCGCCATCGGTGCCGGTGCCGCGACACAGATCGAAAGACACTGGCGATCCTATGGTCAGTTGCGTGAACTGGCGTTCATCCGCAACGACGGGTTCCCCCTGCCGGAGGTCTTCGTCGATTTCGACCCCGACCTCATCGACGCCGATCAGCGCGTGAACCACGTCATCGCCTTGCCCGTAGGACGCACCCACTATTCGCGCGCCCTGCGCGAGGCCCCGACGCTGACCCGTGAGTTGGTCGAACAGGGGCAGCCCGGGGCGAATCTCATCATCACCCGTCGCGTCGAGTTTACCGAGGACAAACCCCATCCGCAGGCGGTCGTCGATGGCGGTCATCTGTATCTGAGTGGCGAGGCGTATGAAGAGGCGCTGAGACGTCACAAGGGACTGACCAGCACAGCAGCCAAGACAGCGGCAAAAGCCACCCATGCGAAGGGGAGGCGAATTGCGGCCCGCTTTGCGCACCCGGTTCGGGCGGCAGTCGTTTACCCCTTTCACGGCGATCCCGCCTATCTCGACGGCCGCCTGGAGGATTGCGGCCTGCCCTATTCGGTGCAGTCCCTGTTTCACACGTGGACGACGTACGACAAGGCCAAGTATCCGGATATCTTCGAGCCGCAAGACGGGGTCGACACACCCAGAGAGATCGATTGGCTCGCTGTCGACACCGAGCGGGCGCCGGATGAGGCCACAGCACGCAGGTGGATCGCCGAGGGCACCGACGATGGAGTCTATCCCGGTCTGCGAACCTTCGCCGACGAGCACCGACTGGTAATGATCAAGGATGCCGCTGAGTCGGGGGGGCGCAATGCCAGGGCTTTTGTGCTGCGAACCGTCGGAGCCACAACGATCGATAAGAGTGCCCTGGAAGAGGCGGTAGATTTCATCTACCAGGTCTCGCTGCGACACAATGTGGCGATTCAGGAAGTCATTGTTTCTTCGCCCGAATACTGGGCGACGCCGGCCTTCATCGAAGACTTTGTGCATCGCCAGATCATCGAGTGGGGATCTGCGGTGGAGCGCGATCGTCGACCTCGATCGCCCTTGTATGGTTCACATCGGGTGATCGTCTCCACCGACGATCCAAGATCGGACGATCCCGATCGCTGGCATCTGTCTCACTGGATCACGCTCAACAGCAAGCAGCTGATCACGAATGTGGGTCGTGGTGGCTGTCTGGAACAGTTCCTGCCTCAATACATCGAGCCTCGTCATCGTGACGCTCTTTACGAGGGTTTGCGCAATGCGGCGCGTGCCGCCATGGATGCCCTGGCCGCGTACGAGGAGCGTGAGGGTGAAACCTATGAGGCCGAAACCGGTCGCAAGGTGGGCAAGGATCTGGCGGGGATCTCCTACGGCATGCCGCGATATCTGATGCTCGACTATCTGATCACGCCCCGCTTCGCCGAAGAGGGCGATCTGGTGGAGGTCCGCCAGCAGGAGGGTGGAGCCGTCTTCGTCCTTCAGCAGGGCGACAAGAGGCTTCACGGTACGGTAACGGGTTGGCGTGTGGTGCTGATCGAGCCCAATATCGGCGTCGGCCTGTGGGATCGGGTCGCCCTTCGCGAGGAGGCCCATGAGTTGGCTGCCAGTCGCCGAGAGAATCGACCCTTCGAATGGGATCGAGTCGGCGAAAACGCTCGCATCGTGTTGCGTGACCTCACCAGAGCCGGTGAGCAGTATCTGAAGGCTCTTGGCGAAAAGGCCTGAGCGTGGATCTTCACCTGACCCAAGACCTGCAAAAAGCCTGGCACGAGGCAACCGATGCGCTGGGACTTGCCCGAGGCACCCGCCTGGATTCGACATCGGCTACGGCCCTGCTGCGTCGATGTCTGGCAATGGGGCCGGCAACTGGCGAGAGCACTACACCGTTGCCGCCCCCTGAACGATTGGTGCGTCTTCGGGGTCAGTTGCCACAACTGGCCTCGTGCCTGGTCGAGGGAGCCGCTGCGCAGGTGGCTCAGGCCCTGGAGGATCCCACGTACTGCCGTCGATTGGTTGAGTTGGCTGCCGACCTGCGGATGAGTGAGCGCATGGCACCTGAGATCTGCCTCGCGATCCGAGCGGATTCGATGGAGATGCTCTCCGAAGCACCCCTCGACGCGGTGATCTTCGCCGACCCCCAACTCATCGGGCATGAGTTGTATCCGCTGTGCATCGACGCCTGCGTAGCAGCAGGGCCGAAACACGTGCCGGTGGGAGTGCACTTGGATTGGCTCGTGGGCGACTCTGCGACCAGAGTGATCCACTACGATCTGGAAGAGGATCGATTCATCGAAATGTCGTTGGTGACACCCCGTCGGCTCGACCGGGCCTTGCCACTGGCCCTGGGTGCCGATGAGCAGCACCACCACCGTACGCTGGATGAGCTCTTTGCAGAGCGCTGCCGGAACCGTTTTCATGCCGCCGAGACGCTCGATCACAAGGCGATTTCCGCAGCCACGTGGTCGAAGCTCGGCCTGTCCATTCCCTCTCAGACGGTGTGCCCCGTAGGCGATGTGGACGGTGCACGACAGGTGCTGAGCGCCGGGGGTGAGTGGGTGCTCAAGCCAGAAGCGTCGACGGGGGGGCAGGGCGTGGTCTTGCTGGAAGGGCCCATGGAGCTGCATCAGACATCCGACGACCTCGTCGAGTCCCTGCAGATCTGCTGGGCTCATGGTGATGCCGTCATCGAAGAACGACGTGACGGACTCGCATATCGAGATGACCACGAGAAAGATCACAGTCTCGTCATCAGGTTGCATGTCACATCGACACCCGGCGGCCTGCACGTGGAATCTGGCTGCGCCATCATCGGTGGCGACGACCTGACACCGGCAAGTTTCCATCACGGCGGGCGATCGATTGAACTGAGACAGGCCCTGGGCCAACTCGCCAGCCGCCGCGGAGAGTGGATCTGCGTCGATGTGGCACAGATCATCACCGACCTGCAGCAGACGGCGACGGCAGCGGTAACCGCTGTTGCCGACCTCGATCTGGTCGGTGTGGATCTGGTCCTCGATCTTGTGGGCAACAGGGTCGTGCCCGTACTGATCGAGGCAAATGCCCGTCCCGCCGGGCTGATCCATTCTCGTCGACTCTCGGATGGATTGGCGGGTGTGTCCAATTCTCTCTGGACGACACCGGTGGTCAAACAAGAGACGGTGTCGTGAAGGAAGCGGGAGCACGTCTTCTAACCACGAAGACCATCGAAGACGCCCGGGGTCTGATCGATCAGGCCCTGCGTGAGGTCCGAGATGAGACGGGCCTGAAAGATCGGCGGGAGCTTCTGCGCACCCTGGTCCTCGGTGGTCTGAGCGAGACGCTGAATGTGGCCCCTGGCATCGACCATCTGCTCAATGCCATGCCGGCAGAAGAATGGGAAGTGCAGTTCGGACCGGCCGTGGAAAAGGAACTTCCCGGCTTGCTCGTCGACGTCGTGGATAGCATGGCCGATGTACCCCACGTCGATGTGCTTCGACTGATTCCGCCAGAGGCTCACAAGACGTGGGTCGCCTGTATCAAGAAGCTGAGTGGATATATCGACGGTGTGGACGAAGAGCACCGTCGACTACGCGGCATGCGCGCCTCTATGATCTTCGCCGATCTGTTTGCGCAGTTGAACGACCCTAAGATCTGGCGCCGCCGCACAGTAACACCCTGTTCGATCGACAACAAGCAGATTCGCGCACTGAAGGAAACCAAGCAGATCGACGAATTGCCCGCGGCCTACCTGGCTCGCGTGAATCAGCTGCAACGGATCGACCTGCGTCACAGTCTTCTCGCCGTAAGCAGTGACGACCTGGCCGGACAGATGTCCCAGGAGGACGCGGAGCTGCGCTTTGAGGTGCGGTCCCCATTGCGTCTCGGCCTGTCGAGTGCCAACGCATCGGACAATCATGCACGCAGCAAAGAGCAGGGCGGCAAGACGCTGAATGCCGGCATCGACTTGCACACCAGCGGCAGCGATGCGCCGGCGCCGCCCCTGCACGTCACTGCACGACGACTGGCCGATCCTCGACTCGTGCTGAGATCTCGCTCTGCTGATTTCGAGGCCGACTTCGAGGCTGACCTTCGAGGGAATCCGACGACACAGAGTGAGTTGTTCTTTGCCTACAAACGTGGCGGCGACGAATCTCTGCGGATGCTCAAGCAAGCTCTCGTCCACACGGGGATCGTAGAGGACAACTCCGATGATATCGTCCGCGACATCGCCGGATTCACCGAAGGCGGAGGCCTTGAGATCGTCACCTCCAGCGCTGTCCTGCAAGGATCAGGTCTGGGCACCAGTAGTATTCTGGCGGCATCCATTCTCAAAGTGTTGTATCGCCTGGCTCAGCATAGTGCCGGTGGTGCTGAGGAGTATCCCTTCCTCTACGACCAGAGTGTTCTTCTAGAGCAGTCCATCGGGCTGAACTCGGGCTGGCAGGATGCCCGCGGCGCGTGCGGCGGATCGAGTGCGGTCAAGGATTTCTACGCCCCACCAACAGCTGGCCTGCCCACCCCGGAGATGTGCTTCGTCGACGTCGACGAGGACATATTCCATCAGCGTGTCGTCCTTTTCGACACAGGAATTGCTCGAGGCGCGACGCGAGGGCTCAATGTTATACTCGAGAGTTATCTGCGCCGAGACCGGGATCGATACAGCGCCATGCGGAAGTCTCTCGCGATCCATGATGAGATCGTCGAGGCCCTGAGCCAGGGAGACTACCCGCGGCTCGGAGCGTTGGCCAGTCGCTATTGGGCGTATCGCTGCGTCCTTGATCCGGAAGCGACCAGCGACGCCATTCAACAGTTGTTCTCCGCTCCCCTGTCCGATCTTCACGAAGGAGGGATGCTGACCGGCGCCGGTGGCGGCGGTTTTGCCCTCCTTATTGCCCGCGAAGGTGAAGAGGAGAGCCTTAGAGAGTGTCTGTCCAAAATGAAGGACCAGCGCGCATACGCCAGCAGCGCCGTCGTCGACTACCGACTGAATCGAACGGGACTTCAGCTCGAAACAAGCCCCGCAGAGGCGACGGGATGAGATTCACCCAGAGATCTGCCAGCACAGTACTCGATCGACCGAAACCCAGGAGAAGCCATCCATGATCATGAAGGATCGCACCACCTTCATTGCCGGCGTTGCCAACCACCGCAGCATTGCGTGGAGTATCGCTAAAGCTATCGACGCCGCCGGAGGGCGACTGGCCCTGGGGTATCTGGGCGAACGGGAACGTGAGGGGATTGAGAAAATCGTCGGTCAGTTGGAGGGCTCTCCCATGCTGGTGCAGTGTGACGTCAATGACGGTGATTCGGTGCACGCCGCCTTCGACGCCGTAGGCAAGGAGATGGGCCACCTCGACAGCCTGGTCCATGCCATCGCTTTCGCCAAGCGCGAAGACCTTGACGGCCGCTTCAAGGACACGTCGCGAGATGGATTTGAGTTGGCCCTCGGCGTGAGCGCTTATTCGCTGAATGTGCTCACACAGGCCGCTGAACCATTGATGAAGGAAGGCTCCTCCATCGTAGCGCTCACCTTCCTCGGCAGTGAGCGGGCCGTGCCGAACTATAACGTGATGGGCGTCGCCAAGGCTGCCCTGGAAGCCAGTGTCCGATACCTGGCCCGTGACCTCGGTCCCCAGGGTATCCGCGTCAACGCGTTGTCCGCCGGTCCCATCAAGACCCTGGCCGCGCGAGGGATCAAGGACTTCCCTGAGATGCTCCGGACCCATGCCGAACGCGCGGCGATGAAACGCAATGTGACGGTGGAAGAGGTGGGGCAGGCAGGTCTGTTTCTCTGCAGCCCCATGAGCAGTGGCATGACCGGTGATATCCTGTACGTCGACGCAGGTTACCGCTTCATGGCCGGCTAGTCGGGCAGGGCGTCATGAAGGGGGTGGCAGGTCGAGACCCTCGAGGGCCGCGAGACTGCGCGACGCCGACAGCCCGCCGGCCTGTTGTTGAGCCTGAAGATGGTCACGAAGAAAGGCGGCCTCGCCTGGTTGATCGACATCATACCAGACGGGCAGCAGCGCTAGACGATGCCCCGCCGCGGCGGCCAGCGTCTGTTTCAAGACCATCCCCGTGCCCCATTCGATGTCGTCAGAGAACAGCGCCGGTATCCGGGCGGATAGTCCGATCAGATAGTACCCTCCGTCCGTCGAGGGGCCGACCACAATCTCATGGGTTCGCAGCAGATCGAAGGCCTGATCCAGAAAGTCAACCGGTAGCGAAGGGCTGTCTGTGCCGATGACGACCGTCGACTGCGAACCGGCAGCAAACGCGTCGTCAAACAGACCCGACAGACGAGCCCCCAGCGAGCCGTCAACCTGGGGGAGGTAGTCAAAGTCGCCCACCGAGTTCAGTAGCCTCGGAAGCCCGTCAGCAGCCCCTTCACCTGTGTAGACGACCACTTTCGTCGTTGCCGAACATGTAGCCAGGGTCGCTGCCGTGTCCTGCAGGAAAGCGGTGTATAGGTTGGCCGCCTGCTCAGGAGACAGAACCGATTGGAGTCGGGTCTTCACCTTTCCGGCGTGGGGCTGTCTGGCAAACATAGCGGCCCATTGGGTCACAGATCCTCCTTCGCTGCGGTTGTAGCTGCGCAATCACGACAATAGTTTAGTTTCTCTGTTCTGCATATCGGACTATCGGCATATCGCGAAAAAGACCACTGACTGATTTCCATACCGCTTCACTTGCTTGAGGAGAGTATCGATCCATGGCCCAGGTTCACATCATCCGACACAATCCAGGCGCCGTCTTCTGCAACCCGTGCGAAGTCATCCAAGTCGATGACGATGGCAAGATCACGCGTCTCATCGAGCCCAGCGGCAATGTGGGCACCCAATATGCCAACAACATCGGCGCCGAATGGTTCGGCACCATCGAGAATCTCAATCGCGGTCTCCAGACGTGCAATGCACACTGGTCAGATGTATACAAGACGGATGTCCTGTGGACGACACCGTCCTTCGACCGGGATGAATGTGATCAGTTCAAGAACGACTTCAATGGCGTGTATGGCGCCATGATCAATGCCGTGACGGGCGGTCCCATGCGCTCAAACCGGATGGCCCGGTTTACGCACCAGGAAGGGTTTCCTGACCCCGCCGCCCTCTTTGAGGTGCAGATCAAGGCCGCCCAGGGCGATGTCGAGATCGGTGGCGGCAAGCTCGACTTCGGTTCGTGGGTTGACCATCAGCCCTCTGGTGCATCAGTGATGCACAAGAAGGGTGACGAGATGATCACGACTCTGGGCCCCGACGTGGGCAAAGAGATGGAGTTCGTCCTCGAAGAACAGTATGCGAAGGGATTTGCCGAGCAAGGGATCGATTTCCGCAAGCAGACGGTGTGGATGGAGATCCTCGTCGGCGTAGACGACGCACCCGATCAGGCGTGGGCCCGGATCGAGGCCACACGCAAGGCCTTTGAGGACTACTTCGGCGACGATCGTCCGGCGGGCCTGATCTACCCCGTGTCGAGGATTCCTAATCTCGATGGTGTTGTCGAGCCTCAGCCCCGCGTCGTGTCAGGTGATGTCGAGATCCAACGATCGGGTGAACTTGAACACGGCTTCAGCACGTGGACGAGTATCAAGCACGGAGGCATCACAGAGGCCATGGTCTCTGCCGTTGCAGGGAATGATGCCTCAGCGATTCTCGATGGTGTCGACGAGCGTGTGAAGCAGGCTGGCGGCGAAGGACTCAAGGCCAATGGCGTCTTCAACAATGCCTACATCTTCGCTGGTGCCGACTCAAAGGCGAATCGCGACTCCCTGGCTGCCTTCAATCCGAGCTTCACAAAGTGGTATGAAGGGACGGTTCCCTCCGCTCGAACAGCGCAGTATGTCGGCGGGATCCAGCAGCAGGAGTTCGCCTACGGTGTCTCCAATCGCGCCATCTTTATCTGAGGTCGGCCGTGCAAGCGTCTCTGATTATCGACGAGTTGAAGAAGCAGGGCATCACACACGTGGTCGGCCTGCCGGACAACGGCGCCCGCAGTCTCTTTGAGCAGATCTGGGAGGAGGAGACGCTTCAGTTCGTCGGCGTCACCCGTGAGGGAGAAGCCTTTGCCGTGGCCAGCGGTCTGTATCTGGGAGGTGCGTCACCCGTGGTTATCATTCAGAACACGGGTTTCTTCGAAACCGGTGACGCCTTCCGCGGAACATGCTACAACATGGCCCTGCCCATCGTGATGCTCATGGGGTATCGAGGTTACCAGACGATGGTCCCCGATGCACCCAGAGTGGATACGGCAGCGACGTTTCTTGAACCGACGCTCAAAGCATGGGATATCCCCTACTCACTCATGCACGAGGATGAGGATGCCCATCTAATCGAGGACGCCTTCGTCGCGGCGCGTGAACGTTCGCGCCCGGCGGCGGTCCTCATCGTCAACCACACGGTCTGACCCGCGAAAGGCAACGCTGTGCTCAATAAGTACGATTGCTTGAAAAAGCTCGCCGCAGCGCGTCGGGATGGCGATGTGGTCGTCACCACGATGAGTGTGTCCATGCCGTGGGCGGAACTGTCCGATACACACCTCGATTTCGCGCACGTGGACAGTGCCATGGGCCACGCGGCTGATTTCTCCTATGGATTGGCCCTTGCCCAACCCGATCGACGGGTCATCTGTCTCAATGGTGATGGGAGTACGCTGATGTGTCTTGGCACGCTGGTCACGATGACCCAGCAACCAGCACCGAACTTCACGCTGGTGATCACCGAGAATGGCACATACGAGGTAACCGGCAGTCAGACCGTTCCCGGAGCGGGCAGTATCGACTTCGAGGGCATTGCCCGCGCTGCAGGAATCGACCACGTAGTGACCATCGACAACGAGGACGACTTCGATAAACACCTGGATGAGCACTTCGACAGTCCAGGGCCTTCCGTGTTCGTCTGGAAGATCGAACGAGCGGACGAACCGGTTCCAAAGCCGGCCCGACCGATCCGTGATCGTGCGCACGATCTGCGAGCCGCTCTGACAGGAGCCTGATATGTCCTTCCCGCTGATGGGCACCTTCCGCCAGCGCTTCGACGCCCAGCGCCTCGATGATCCCGTGGCCGCTGTGGCAGTTGAACTGCAACGCATGGGCATGGCCGATCAGATCAGCGATGGCCAGCGCATTGCCATCACTGGCGGAAGTCGCGGTATCGCCAACATCGACTCGATCACCAGAGCCGTTGTAGATGCTGTGCGGAGTGCGGGTGGCGATCCCTTCGTCATGCCCGCCATGGGCAGTCATGGTGGGGCAACGGCGGAGGGACAGAAGGAGGTTCTGGCCAGCTATGGGTTAGGCGAGACGGCCATGGGGTGTCCGGTAGAAGCGACGATGGAAACAGACCAGATCGGCAAATTAGAGGACGATACTCCCATTCTGGTCAATCGACTCGCTCTTGAAGCAGATGGCGTCATCGTCATCAATCGTGTAAAGCCGCATACATCGTTTCGTGGCGTGCACGAGAGTGGTGTCGTGAAGATGATGACCATCGGTCTTGGTTGTCATCGAGGCGCGACCATGGCGCACGCTCAGGGTGCCGACGGACTCTCGCGCCTCATCCCCGCCCTTGGGAAAGCGATTCTCGAGCATCTNCCTGTGGTGGCCGGTGTCGCCATCGTCGAGAATGCGTACGACGAAACCATGCTGATCGAGGCTCTGCGACCAAATGAGTTTTCCAGTCGCGAGCCTCAACTGCTGGAGCAGGCTCGCCAGTCGATGCCACGGATCTTCGCCCAGGGCATCGACCTGCTCATCGTCGACGAAATGGGGAAAGAGATTTCCGGTACGGGAATGGACACAAATGTCATCGGGCGGATGATGTTANCCGGGGTGAAAGAACCCGACACGCCGGGTGTATCACGGATTCTCGTTCGTCGCCTATCGGCAAAGACCCACGGCAATGCCAATGGCGTCGGTCTGGCCGACGTGATCCCGAAGCAGCTGCACGATGAGATCGATTTTGAGGCAACCTACGCCAATGCCTTTACGTCGACCTTCCTGAATCGGGCCTATGTACCGATTGTGAAAGCCAACGACCAAGAGGCGATCAGCGCCATGTTCGAAGTGCTTCGCATCGACAATNCAGCGCAGGCGCGTGTCGCCCGCATCCGAAACACCCTCGACCTGGAACACGTTCAGCTGTCACAAGCTCTGGCCCGCGACACGTCCCACCCCGACCTGAGTCAGGAAGGCGACTTCACGGAGATGGCTTTCGATTCGGATGGAGCGCTGCAGTAGCGGAAATCGGCGACGGAGAAACGCCACGTAGGTGGGGCGGAAGGCTCGCTGAACACCTCATGGTGAAACGCCACACGGCCTGTAGCTCGCTAAGCACTCAATAGAGAAACGCCTGCCCGTGTCGGCGTTTCTCTCAACGGCTCGCGCAGCGAGCCTAGAAGACATCCTTGCGATAGCGCTGAGAATTGATGCCGAGCTGGTCGCGATACTTGGCGACGGTACGGCGAGCGATCTTCAGACCGTCTCGGCCGAGGATAGCCGCGATCTCCTGATCGCTGAGAGGCTTCTTCTTGTCCTCTCCGTCGATGAGATTGGAAATCTTCTCCTTCACACTGCGCGCGGACACATCCTCACCGTCATCGCGCTGCACCTTGCTGTCGAAGAAGTATTTCAACTCAAAGACACCGTGTGGTGTCTGCATGTATTTGCCGTTGCTCACGCGAGAGATGGTCGATACATGCATCTCTACGACATCGGCCACATCCTGCAGAACCATCGGGCGCAGATGGGAAGGGCCGTGCTCGAACCATGGCATCTGTGCCCTCACCAGATAGTTGGCCACCTTCAGCATCGTGTTGCGCCGCTGATTGATGGCATTGATCAGCCAACGGGCGTCNTTCAGCTTCTTGGAGACATAGGTTCGCACCTCGTCCTTCCGCCCACGACCATCCTTCATCAACTTGGCGTAGCCTGCGTTGATACGCAGAGAGGGCAGCCCCCCATCTGTGAGGCTGACGATCCAGTCTTCGCCCGATTTTTCGACAATGAGATCGGGCGTCACATACGGGATTTCCGTGTCGAGGGTGAGCAGACCTGAATAGTCCGAGACGCACGCGGCACCTGGGTTCGGCTGCAACGTCTCGATCATCTCGAGAGCCAGCTTGAATTGGTCGTTGTCGATGCCAAGAGCCCGCGTGATTCGGGAGAAGCGACGTTTGGTCAGATCCTCCATGTGTTGCCGGATGATCTGAATCGACAGTTGCCGATCCTCGTCGATCACTTCACCCACCAGTGCCTCCAGCTGAATCAGCAGACACTCGGCGAGATTTCTGGCACCGATGCCGGGCGGCTCGAAACTCTGGATGACACTCAGCACACGCTCGGCATCGGCGACGGGAACCTCTAGGGGTTCGGCGATCTCTTCGGCGCTGCACGTCAGNTAACCGCGATCGTCGATGTTTCCGATGATGAACTCGGCGATCTCCACATCCTGGCCCGCTAGTGAACTCATGGCCAACTGGTCGTGCAGCAACTCCATCAACGGCGGCATGATGGTGATCCGGTTTTCCTGGGGCTCGCGATCCTGCTCCCAGTTCGGATCAAACTCGGTTTCGTTGTTGTAGGAGTTCTGGTCGAACTGGTCTTCGAGCAACGCATCCCAGTCAACGGTGTCCTCAAAGTCGTCCTGGACGACCTCTTCCTCCTCCTTCAGCGCCTCGTCTGCAGTCTCCTTCTCTTCTTTTTCCTCCTCTTCCTTCAGTTCCATCGATTCCTCGAGGAGTGGATTGACCTCCATCTGCTGCTTGATCTCGAGCTCGAGTTCGAGCGTCGACATCTGCAGAAGCTGCAATGACTGGATCAGCTGAGGGGCCATCCGTTGGTGGAGGCCCATGCTCAGCGATTGGCGCAGCATGGTCACGGTGAAGGGAACTCCGAAAAGAGGGTGTAACTTTCACTCTACGAAGGACTTGTAGAGGGNCCAAAAGCGCGGCTAATATAGCCGGGGAGAAATCAAACTGTCAAGCGGGGCACGCCATTTGCTNTCCCAGAGAAGGGGCCCGGGAAAGGGCGTTCAGGCGGTTACCAGTCCATTCGAAAGCGTTCGCCCAGATACAGCTGACGTACGCTTTCATCCTCGGTCAGTTCCCGCGCCGTTCCAGAGGTGAGGATCTCCCCGTCCACCATGATGTAGGCCCGATCAGTGATCTGAAGGGTCTCGCGGACNTTGTGATCGGTGATAAGGATGCTCAGTCCCTTACTCCGCAGATCTCCCACGATCAGCTGGATGTCCTCCACCGTCCGTGGGTCGATCCCTGTGAAGGGCTCGTCGAGTAACATGAAGCTCGGCTGTGTGGCCAGAGCGCGGGCGATCTCGACACGGCGCGTTTCTCCGCCCGACAGCGTATCTGCGCGCTGGTCAGCGCGCTCTTCAAGATTGAGCTCAGCCAGAAGAGCCGCCTGGCGCTCGTCCCGCTCCGGAGACGGAACGCCTCGGGCCTCTAAGACAGCGCGAATGTTCTGCGCCACGGTGAGGCCTCTGAAAATCGACGTCTCCTGGGGTAGATAGCCGATGCCTCGCCGCGCCCGGCGGTACATGGGCAGATCGGTGATCTGCTCTCCATCGAGCAAGATCTGGCCTGCATCGGGTCGTACGAATCCGGTGATGCTGTGAAAGGTCGTTGTCTTGCCGGCGCCATTCGGCCCGAGGAGACCGACGATTTCACCGACGCCGACCTCGAGGGACACACCGTCCACGACGCGGCGGCGGCCATAACTCTTGACGATCTGATTCGCCTGCAGACTCAACGAGAACTCCGATCTGGTTCACCATTCTGCTCTGGTGGAAGATAGCGACCTTCGATCTCATCGAGGACCCTGACCGCGACGACGGCCCCACCCTCCAGGTCGATCCTTAGTCTGGCGCCGCTGACTTCATTGATGGCGACTTGTCCGTCCTCGTCGACGATCCGCGACAATGCGGTGGCCTGCCCCAGTGCTTCCAGTTGACGCAGGCTTCCATCGCCGTCAAAGACGAGAATCATCTCCTTTGCGTTGAAGCGACTTGCCCGGTCGCGATCGTGACCCTGATGGGTGACGTGTGTAGATCCCTGAAGAGTGAGGGTATCGAGCCGGCCCTGGATCAGCTGCAGGCGGCCGGCGGACCCGGCGATCCAGGTGGTCTGCTGATCATCCCGAAGACGGCCCTGCACACTCCCCGGCCAGGTGACGCTACGAGCCTGGCTCTGATGCAGTTCCACACTCACCTCGCTGGCTTCCAGCAGGTNATCGGCGCCATTCTCCTGGTGACGGACCTGCGTCTGTCCCTCNAGACGCATCGAATCGCTTTCGGCGTCGAGTTGTCCCCGATCGGCGGCGATCCGCAGAGATCCTGCCACCTCCAGATTGAAGGCACCGCGCCCCTCCAGACGCCGGGACGGCATCTCCAGGATCAGCGTGTCGGCCTCAAGTGACAGGGGTTCATCGGTGTCGCCATCCCGGATCAGCCGGGGGCTGCCCAGCAGCTCAACCTGGTCGCCACCTTGTTGGGANTGCAGTCGATCGGCGGTGAGGGTGCCCTCGAACTCGTCCGCCCGTAGTTGGACCCCCTTTGCCTGCAGCGCGTCGTCGTCCAGCAGAATGGTGATCCGATCGGCACGCAGCTGCCGAGTTTCGCCCTCCGTCACCTGTACCCCGCCGGAGGCGGTCATCGTCTCCTGCCCAGCACGATCCAGGGTCACCACCGGTGCTTCAAGATGGCGCGTCTTGATATCGAGAAGGACTGGGGTTCCCACTGCCTGCCAACCCGTCTCCTCCTCGGTGATTTCGTCGGCCTCAAGACGACGGTCCGATTCGGTGAGCGACACCTGGCCTGATGCGGTGATCCGATCGGTGCGCAGATCGATGTGTACTGAATCGGCCTGAAGGGCGCCCGTAGAATCGCGGATGGAAATGGATCCGAGCAGTTCCATCTTTCCTGTTGGCTCATCATACACAGCCTTCAGGCCCTGGATGCTTCGATCCTTCCAGTGACTGCTGACCGTGTCGAAGGTGGCGCGGATTCCATTCTGGGGGACGGAGAGCATGGCTCGGCGGGATTCGATGCCAATTCGGTATTCTCCACCCTCGGTGCCTTCGACGAGGAACGAGGCCCACACCTGCTCGACNCGCCAGTTCTCAAGTGCCGTCGTTCCCGCCAACCGACGACCCGTGACCTGGCCGCTCTCCAGCTCCATCTGCGTGTGGTGGGGTATGGTCAGACTGTCCGTGTCTCGCTCCCAGCGCACCGAGTCCGTCGTCAACGACACCTGCCCCCCTTTAATGGTGACGTCGCCGGCAAAGCTGACGCTGCCATCCTGGTGGTCGACCACCAGCGTTGACGACTCGATACGAGCGGTATCACGGGTCGCATCGCCGCGCGTAGACGCGTGTGGGTCTGCCTGCCCCGATGACCATCGATCCGATTGCGATCGACCGATGACCATCACCAACGCACCGGAGTCGGCTCGTGTCTGTCGTGCCTCGAGAAAATCCGCCAGGTAGGGCGCCACCACGATCAAGTCGGATGTCGAGCCGCGCAGTTGCAGCCGCACATCCCAGGACTGTCGATCCGCTTCGGGCGCATCGGCGAGGCCAAGGGTTGTTGTAGGTGTCAGATCTGTATCACTGCACGCCAACAGCGCCGTAAGCGGCAGCAGGATCGTCACACATCGGACGGCCCTGCGGCGATACCACGATCGCCCCCCCGGTGGTGGGTTGTCGTCCCCGGATGGGAGGCGTCCAGCCGTTGTCACCTCAGGAGGCAGCAGCCTGGACATGGGGCGCCCCGCTCGCCTGCTGGTGCGCAAGGGCTGCCTTGACGAAGCCGGAGAACATGGGGGCAGGGTTGTCCATCCGCGACTTGAACTCGGGATGGGCCTGCGTGGCGAGGAAATAGGGGTGGTCCGGCAGTTCGATAAACTCCATCAGCCGTGTGCCATCGGCCCGGCGATGATGACCAGAGAAAACAAGCCCCTGATCTTCGAGCAACTCCACGAAACGTGGCGAGATCTCATACCGATGTCGATGTCGCTCGAGAACGACCTGGTCGTGTCCCTGCATGATCTCGCCCACGCGGAAGGACTCTTCGGGGACCTCAAGCAGCTGGCGAATACGGTCTGCGTCTTCGCCCAGACGTCCGGACTCTTCGTAGAGGGCAAGGACGCGGCTGTCCTTCTTCAGAACCGCTGCATAGGCGCCCAACCGCATGCTGGCTCCGTATTGCTCGTCTTCCAGGACCTGTTTCTGGCTCTCCTGCACCGAGACGACCTGATTCGGCGAGTCGTCGGAGAATTCTTCGGAACTGGCATCTTTGATGCCGACCACATTCCGTGCGTACTCGACGACGGCCAGCTGCATCCCGTAACACAGACCGAGGAATGGCACGCCATTCTCGCGGGCGTAGCGGATGGCAGCCAGGACTCCGTCGGCGCCGCCTTCACCGAAGGCACCGGGAACGATGATCCCATCGTAGTCGGTCAGGGCCTCGAGATCCATGTCGCCGCGCTGGAATTTGCGCCCGTCGATCCAGGTGATCTCGATCTTGCTGTCATTGGCGACGCCGGCGTGCAACAGGGATTGATTGACGGAGATGTAGGAATCGGTGAGTTGAAAGTCACCGATCTCCACATACTTGCCCACCATGGCCACGCGCACCACCTGACTCGGTGTCTTGCTGCGCTCCAATAGATTCTGCCAGTGTGTCCAATCGGGTTCGCGACGCGGCTGAAATCCCATCTTCGCCAGCATCTTGGCGCCCAGATCCTCTTCCTCAAGGCGGATGGGGATGTCGTAGACCGTCGCCAGGTCAGGTGCCGAGATGATGTGATCCATCGGCACATTCGCGTTGACCATGATCTTCTTCTTGCGCACCTCGTCGAGGGACGTCTCTGCGCGACAGACGATGAAATCGGGCAGGATACCTTGCTCTCCGAGAAGGCGAATCGCCTGTTGAGTCGGTTTTGTCTTCATCTCGCCCACGTGGCGTGGGATCGGTAGGTATGTGACGAGGACGTAGACGAAATGTTCCTCGCCGATCTCGCGCTCGAGGCCCTTCACGGCAAAGAGAAACGGTTCGTTTTCGTAATCGCCGACGGTGCCACCGATTTCGATCAGCGCCACATCGAAGCCCTTGGCCGCCTCCTGGATGCGACGCTGAATTTCACCTGTGATGTGGGGAATCGGTTGTACCGTCTGACCGAGGTAATCTCCGCGACGCTCTCGCTCGATGACACTGTGGTAGATCTGTCCCGTCGTCAGATTGTTGTGACGAGGCAGATCGAGCCCGAGAAAGCGCTCGTAGTTACCCAGATCCTGATCGATTTCCCCCCCATCGTCCGTCACCCAAACTTCACCGTGTTCGGTGGGCCGCATCGTGCCTGCATCACAATTGATATAGGGATCGATCTTCACCGCGGTACAGCGGTAGCCGTACTCACCCAGAATTCGTCCCATGGACGCCGTCGTTAGCCCCTTGCCAACGCCGCTCATCACGCCGCCGGTCACGACGACATACTTCGGTCCACTATAGTCAGCCACGCTCGCCGTTCTCTCGCGATCTGTTCAGGTTCCGATGGGGTGGTCCCGAACCACGCTCCCCACGTGCTGGGATGCCCTGCGGTATGAAGCGGTTACAGTCCGGATGCGTCCTGCTACCGCATACGAAAAAGGCGGCGACACTCTTGTCGTCGCTTCTTCAAACTCAGTCGATAATTCGTGGGACACGGAAGTAATTCTCTCGCAGGTCGGGTGCCTGAGATAGAAGCTCCCGCAGGGCCTCGAAACGCTCCCTCTCGTCGGCTCGAAAGACACTCGCGTCAGGCGTCAAATGTGCCGTCGGCTCCACGCCATCCGTGTCGAGCTCGTTGAGTTTCTCCATGTAATCGAGAATGCGACTCAACTCGGTCGTCAGCCGCTCTTGTTCCCCAGAAGAGAGCTCGAGACGAGCTAGGGCTGCGACGCGCCGCACATCGTCGATCGAAACGGCCATGGTTAGCCTCCCGGCGTGCTAATATGCGACAGCCGAAAAACGCGCGCAAGAATGATCGCTCCGCTGGTAAAGTTCTGCCTGTGGCGCTATACTGCCCCCCTACCAGAATGTTGACACTCCAGGATTGCAGGATGTCCAGACGCCCATTTACGGTAAACCAGGCCAATGCCATGCTACCGACCCTCGAAGAGATCTTTGAGCGTCTGGATAATCATCGTGCCACCTGGACTCAGCATCACGAGAGATTGCAGATGCTCGATGCAATGTGGGGAGATGCCGTCGAAGAGCCGAGAAACCCTGATCATGAGGAGTTCCTCGGCGAGCGGAGTCAGTTGCAGGAGGCGAGCGAGGCGATCGAGCAAGTCGTTAAACGAGATCTGTTCGGTCAGGGACTGCGCCTGCCCAGCGGCGGCCTCGAACACGGAATTGTCGATTTCCCCACGACCCTGGAAGGCCGTTGGGTTTATCTGTGTTGGCGGCGTGGTGAAATACGGATCACGCACTGGCACGAGATCGATGGCGGATTTCGCGGGCGCCAGGAACTGATGGACGAGCACGTGATCGGCATGGGACGGATGGATGAAGACGTACCAGACGACTCAGTCATCGACATTCCCCCTATCGAGAGCCCCCCCGACGACGACGTCCGTTGAGGTGAATTGGCCTAAAGCAAGTTGGCCAGCCCAGTGCGGCAGCAGCTGGGTCACCTGATCGGCAGCATCAAAATCCACTTCTACACTGGGCCACTCCGCCAGCGTCGCCACAACTTCGGTGGCCGCCTCGCCGAGTTGCTGCAGATCAAAACATTGTTCTAATAGTCGGCGCGCCACTTCCCCCGGGGTCAGTGGGGTCAACTTGGGCGCCACACCGGACTGCCTGCGGGGGAAGATGAGCCCCCGATGGGAGCCGGTTCAGCCCAGCTCAACCTTGCCTGTGTGGCCGTCAGATAGTCGTAGCCGTCGAAGCGACAGCAGGGCGTGGGAGGCGCCAGATGGCCGATACCCAGATCCGCCAGCCGCTGACGCGTCCCGCTGTGCAGCACCAGCTCTCGTGGAAAGGGTCGGGGCGTGACGGTAGCGGGGTCGATGGGCGTTACATCATCACTGTAGAACGAGCCGATCTGCCCGATTCCCAGCGACAGAGACGACTTTCCACTTGTCGTGGTCACCAGGGATCAGCAGCGCCAGATCGTCCATCCGTACCGCCCCCGCGTGTATCAGCAGATAACGTGGAGCCAGCCGCTGCAGCAGGCCGTAGGTCAACTCTCGCTGGAGATCCTCGTACAGATGGCCTGTGGAATCCACGTTCACACGCTCATCATCGATGAAGATGACCGGCTCTTCGTCTGTGTCGACAAGTCGGGCACCGAATGTGGGATGGGCCGTTGAGACGGAGGCATCGGCATACGCTGCGTGGACGAGCTCCTGAAGAGCCCGTGGGGCAGCCACATCGACGATCTGATCGACGACGGTGAAGCGTCGTGCACCCACCCCGAACTCAGAGGGCCAAGGAGGGTCGGCGGCTGGCGACGATCAGGCTGCCAGTCGCGCCCCTGCGCCCCGGCGCAATTCGTCGAGTCGAAGACGCTCTGCGTGTATGTCGGTCATGAGGCAGCTCTTTCTCACCTCGAACTGGCGTTGGACGTGGTGGACGTCCATCAGTTGCGATCGAACCGTCGAATACTCGAGGCGGAGCCGCTGCAGCTCTTCGTCCTGTCGTATCGCACGCTGGCGGAGCCGTGCCATATGCCGGGATGTGAAATATCGCAGTGCAAGTGGAACACACAGCATGAGGGCGGCGAGAAGCACGGAGGGACCTTTCTGTATTACCACGTAATATCAAGTCCTGGTTCCCTCTTTGTATCGGCGCTGCCGAAGTTTTCTCCAGTTATCCCATCTGTGTTAGGGGTTTAGGCGAAAGGCGACTCAGAGCGCTGTATTGTCAGATTGTTGGAGAATCGTCGCTCTCGTGTAGATCCACCTCGGCGATCAGCATCCGAAGCAGACGACGTTCGCGCCCGTTGCAGCCCGCTACGAGAGCCAGGGTAAATTGAAAGGTTTCACTGCCGCCGTACTTCTCGATCAATTCCTCGTACATCTTGACCCGCGCCTCGGGCAATTGCTCGCGCACATCCTGTAGTAAGTCGGTGAGCGTCATCGTTTTCTCGGTTCGCAGTGTTGGAATTGAGGGCCTCTCCGGCGTGATGACCTGCCCATTGTGGCCTGATTCGCAAGGTAGCACCCTGGTTTGGCGTGTCAACGACTCGTCTGGCGGTCTCTCCTGTCTGGCGTGGCCGGGGCACCCGGGTACGAGGCCCGAAATACCGTGTCGAGAGGCATCCTATCTCTTGACCCGTACACCGACATGTAGTACCGTTTGTGCACCTCTCCCCAAGTGGTAGTGGTTCCTGGTATTCGGTAAGATACGATTCCCTTTCCGGGCAACCACACAAACTGATCATCGCCCGCCGGCATGGCGAAATGTGCCCCGCCGGTTTCTCTCGGTTTTTTTGACCAGCTTGGCCTGTAGGAGACTGTCCTTGCGCGTTTCCCACCTTGACGTCTTTGGCTTCAAATCCTTCTACAACAAGACCTCCATCCATTTCGGCGACGGCATCACGGGCATCGTCGGTCCCAACGGATGCGGCAAATCCAATGTGGTGGAGGCGATTCGCTGGGTTCTCGGTGAACAGCGAGCAAGTGCCATTCGGGGCCACAAGATGGAAGACGTCATCTTCGCGGGCACAAGAAATCGGAAGCCCCTCGGTATGTCTGAAGTGTCGATCACCGTCGACAACAACGAGGGCATGCTGCCCATCGACTACTCGGAGGTCACGGTCACTCGACGACTCTTTCGGTCGGGCGAATCGGACTATCTCCTCAACAAAGTTCCCTGTCGCCTGCTGGACATTCAGAATCTGCTGATGGATACCGGTCTTGGACCGGGCGCCTATTCGGTCATGGAACAAGGCATGGTCGACGAGATCGTCAGCGAAAAGACCGAGAATCGCCGCCGCATTCTCGAAGAGGCTGCAGGCATCACCAAGTACAAAGCACGCCGTCGCTCAACGTGGAACAAACTAGAATCGACCGAAGCAGACCTGACCCGCCTGGAAGACATCATCGTCGAGGTGAAACGCCAGGTTGACTATCTAGGGCGTCAGGTCGGACGAGCTCGTCGTTTCCAGACCCTGTCGACAGAACTGAAAGACGTCGAATTGCGCTTCAGTCGTCACCGATTCTTCGCACTCCGTGAGGAACTGAAACCGCTGGAGACGGAATTTCAGAGCCTCTCCCGTGACTCCGAATCGGGCCTGACTCAGTTTACGGCTCGTGAAGCAGAGCTGGAAAAACGCCGACTGGCCGTCACCGAGGCCGAGCGCACGCTGCAGGAAGCAGGTGTCGCGCTGTCCCGCTGCGTCGAGGAGATCCACGAACTCGACAACCAGTTGATCTCGACACGCGAGCGCCGCGAGGCACGCGAACACTTCATCGAGCGTGCAACGGCCCAGCTGGACGAGTCGCGTCGGAACCTGGCCGAGGCAAGCCAGCAAAAGGCCCAGGCCGAGGCGGCCCTCGTCGAGTCTCGAGAAGAGATCGAGCGCAGTGCAGAACAGGTCCAGCAGGTTGAGACCGCAGCGCAACAGGCAGAGTCTGAATACACCGAGAGTCGACGATCTCTCGACGGTGAGAACCACAAGTGGCGCGACCTGCTCCGCGAAAAGGGCGAGCGCAATGGTGCCCTGGTTCGCCTGCGCACCGAGCGTGAAGGACTGGATCGGGCTAAAGAGGAAGTCGACACCGAACGCGCCAGAATCGAAGCTGAGAAGCAGGAGATCGGCACCCGCCTGGTGCGCACACAACAACAGCTGCTCACCACGCAGGAGCGCCTCGCCGCGCTGCAAGGTGATCTGGAGGCAGCGCATGAGCGACGCAAAGACTCTCAGACGTCGCTGGAGCGCGCCCGACAACGTGCCTCCGAAGCTGAGAGAGGCATCGAGGCGGGTCAGGCGAGAATCCAGATCCTCGAACGCGTTCGGTCAGGCTACGAGGGGTATTCCAGCGGTGTGAGGCAGTTGCTGGTGGACTCCCCCTACACCGCTGACTTCACCGGCGTCCTCGGCGACCTGGTCGAGGTGAGCGACGGCATGGACAGAGCCGTCGAGAGTGCCTTGGGGGATGCCGTCGAGGCCCTTGTGGCGCGTGACGATGGATCCGTACTGGACGCACTGACGTACGTTCGCGAACACTCAGCTCGGGCCGGTGTGTTCCCGATGAATTGGCAGCGAAACGCGGCGACCACCGTCGATCTCATGCAGATCGAAGGCGTCATCGCACCGCTTCGCGACTACGTGCGAGCCACCGATGACGTGGCTCCCCTCGTCGACCACCTGCTCACCAACACGTTCCTGGTGGATGACCTGGAGACGGCCCTGCGTCTGGCTCGGAACCATGCAGATCTGCCCGTGCGGCTGGTCACTGCCGATGGACAGGGTGTCGATATCGATGGCCGGGTCGCCGGTGGTGAGGCCGGAGAGGACGATTCGGTCCTCGGTCGCGGTCAGGAGATTCGACAACTGCGCTCGACGATGGCGACGCAACGGGCGACACAGATCACCGCCCAGCTGGCCGTCGATGCCGATGTGCGTCGCGTCGCCGTGTTGGATGGCTACACGCGAGACTTGCAGGCCCTGGTCGAACAGGTTCGTGACGAGGAACGGGAGACCCATGCTCGTGAACGTGCCACCCGTGACGACGGTGATCGTCTCGACAAACAGCTGGCAGCCCTGCAGTCACGCTCGGATCAGAATGAGCAGCGCCTCACCGGATTGCTCGAGGGTTCCCAGGGCGAGGAGAAGCGCCTGGAACAGATCGATGCCGAGGCGGCGCAGTTGGAGCAATCTCTGCGTGAGCGAGAACAGCGATTGCAGGAGGCAGATCGAAATCGGCGCGAGCGCCAGGAGACACTGCAGGGGCTGCGTGTCGAACGAGCCCGTATTGTCGAAAAGGGAGACAACCTCGGACGTGATGTCGAACGGTTGGCATCATTGGAAGGGGCACAGCGCACGAATATCGATCGGTTGGAAAAGGAAATCGCCCAGGCTACAGCAGATCGCACCGGCCTGCAGGAGCGGGAGACGGCGGCGACGGATCAACTGACGCAGAAGCACCATGACCGCGAACGTCTGGCCACGGCTCGGGACGAGCAGCACCATCAGTGGCAGGACGTGATGCTCAAGTCGCGCGAGTTGGAAGAAGAGATCGGCCGCCTGCAGCGCGAGTTGTCTGCCCAGCGCGAACGACGCCATCAACTCGAGTTGCGCGTGACCGAATTGCGCACTGAGCTCAAGCAGTTGGTGGAACGCGTTACCGAAGAATACGAGGTGGATCTGCAGAGCCTGGGGCCTCTCGAGGAGGAGGGATTCGATGCCGAGGCAGCCGAGACCCGACTCGGTGAGATCCGACGAGGCCTGGCCCGGTTGGGCAATGTGCACGTGGGCGTGCTGGAGGAATACGAGCAGCAGAAGGAGCGATATGAATTCCTCACACAACACCGCGACGATTTGATCGCTGCCGCCGAGGATCTGCGCAAAACCCTGCAGCACATCGATCGAGTCGCCCGCCGGCTGTTTCGTGAGACCTTTGACGAGATCCGTGAGAAGTTCCAGGTCACGTACGCGCGATTCTTCCCCGGTGGAGAGGCAGACCTGACCCTCGAGGCCGACGTGGATCCCCTGGAATCATCGATCGAGATCACGGCCCGCCCGCGCGGCAAGCGTCTGCAGAGCATCAATCTGCTGTCCGGTGGTGAGCGTGCGTTGACGGCCATCGCCCTGCTCTTTGCCATCTACCAGGTCAAACCCAGTCCCTGGTGTATCCTCGATGAGGTCGATGCACCACTGGACGATGCCAATGTAGAGCGGTTCCTGCGCGTGCTGCGTGAATTCGCCCGACACACACAGTTCATCATGGTGACCCACAACAAGCTGTCCATGTCGGCCGCTGACACACTGCACGGCGTGACCATGGCCGAAGAGGGTGTGTCCCAACTGGTATCGGTGCAGGTCGCCGAACAGGCCATCGACGAGGCTGCAGGCTAGTCGGCCGATTCGCGTTGGCCCCTGGCGGGGCCCTACAGCTTCAGACCCAGATCGTACGGATCTTGCTCGACCAGCTGACGCGCTCGTGCCACGGTGCGTTCGTCATCCGAATTCAGCGACTGCTGAATGAAGTCGGGATGCTGGGAGAGGAATTCTCCCACCGCCGATTGGGGATCCTTAAAGTAGGCCGTCAACGTCTGCAACTGCTCGTTGTCGATCAGACCCTTGCGGCTCAGCGCACTGAATAAGTCCCCATCCACACGAAGTAGAGCGGTCGCCGGCACACCGGCTTTCTTCAGAACATCCATGCCACCCTGGGCGCGATCGACGACATTGGCGGAGAACACCATCTCCCCGCCGCGCTCACGAAGAGCGGGGATCCAGGCGCGATCGTAGCTCGACGCTTCGGTGATCAGATCGGCGATGTGCACACTCGTCGCATCGGTCAGGTCATCGACGAAACGCAGATTGCCCTCGCTGTCAACATCGGCTGCGCGTCCATCCTTGAACAGATACAAATGCGGCCGATCCAGAGAATCGGCGACGGCGAGGGAGAAGAACCAGTCCCGCCGCGCGCCGCCGGAGATCCATGTGGAGGGACCGTCCTCTTCCGCATCGAGAATCGCCGCCGTCAGTTCATCGATCACCGCACGATACCGTGTGTCCTCGTCGATGCGAGCGCGCACACGTTCTTGCAGATTGAGCGCGAAAAAGGGCTTGTCGGCTTCTGCGTCGATGAAATCCAACAGTTCCTTGGTCGGCCCAGGCCCACCGAAGAGACACTCTGTATTGATGTAGTAGGGTCCGACGGTTCCAGACGTGTAGAAGAAGAGCTCTCCCACCGGCGCGATTTTCAGCGCCTCGGACTCGATCAGTGCGTCAATTAGATCCATCATTTGCCTTGTACAGGTAGCTGGTTCTGAGGCAGTGCGGACAGCAGGGGATTGGCCATGTCTCTCTCAGAGAGGATCGGTGTTCCCGGAATCTGCCAATCGAGCCCCAGGGCCGGGTCATTCCATGCCACGCCGAGTTCATCGGCCCCATCATAGTAGTTGTCGACGACGTAGATGAGGGTCAGGTCGGTCACCGAATAGAAGCCGTGGGCTATCCCGGGCGGGATGAAGACGCCCGTGAAATCCTCACCACTCACATCGATCGTCTGCGACGCCCCGTACGTTGGAGACCATGAACGCAGATCGTAGAGGCCAACCCTCAGGGTTCCCGCAAGACAGTGCCAATAGTCGGCCTGCTTGTGATGATAGTGCAGACCGCGAAGAGTATTCGCGACCGAGTGGGATCGGTTGACCTGTGTCTGCTTCCACGGGCGCTGAGGGAACCACGCGTCGCGAAACATCTCGCTGAATCGACCTCGATCATCTCCAAAGACCTGAAGATCGAGGGTATACACGTCGGCGATCTGTTCTGATTCGGTTCCTTGTGGTGTCATCCCCACTCTCCGTCGGCGATTAGCGACCCCGTTTCATTTTCCACAGCACTTCTTGTATTTCTTGCCACTGCCGCACGGGCAGGGATCGTTTCGACCCACCTTGGGATCATCTCGTTTGAAGGTGACCACCTTCTCAGGAAACAGACGTCCGCCGTCCAGAATCTGAGCTGGCCGTTTCCCGTCGAGGGGTTCTCGCGGAGTCTGCAACCATTCGTCGTGGAGAGCCTGGAGCTCGTCATCCATGCCTCCTCCATCGGGCTGACCATCATACCCTCGCTCCTGACAGAAGGCCCCGAAGTCAGCCATTAGCTGGCCTCTCTCCGAAGACAGGAGTTGTTCGAGTTGAGCCGGATCGACACCCGGAGGCAGAGCGTCTCTCAACTCGGCCAATTGCGCCTGCAGGTCAGCCGGATCCTCTGCGACTTCTTCCGGGGGCACCTGTTCGCCGGCCGTCGCCTCTGCCGGCTCCTCGTCTTCTTCTTCATCAGGCTCGGGAGCCGTGTAGACGAGCGGTGCCAGTTCGGTCAGCACCTTTTGGAGTTGTTGTCGCCCCTCCCCCTCTTCCTCAAGGGCTTGCTCTGCGACCCAGGCGGGATCTTCACCATCGGAGAGCAACTCGACGATGTCGTCGGCCTCTATACGTCGAACCTCAAGATCATCACACAGAGACTCGAGCTTCTGGTGCAGGGCTTGGCGATCGGACTCTGACATCGTTGTCGATTCTCGGGTATGGGTGGTGAATCCGTGATGTGCGGCGGGCGGTGTCGAATCTACCGATGCTCGTCGCTTGGTGTCAAAATCGCGCCAGCCTGTCACGAAAAACCGCCGATTCGACATCAGAATTGTGAGGATCGTCAGGATTCTGAGGCTGATTCAAGGGTTTCTCGGCCGATGGATTCAGAGAATTCGACCTTCTTCAAGTTCCATAAAAACCAATACTTACGGATACTCCAAAGAAACCGTCAGCAATTGTGGTACGGACCTTGCGATAGGGTGTGACGTAGCTGAAGAAAACGACCACTCGGTGGGCACTCGATTGAGCGGGTCCCACAATCAACGGAACGAGCAGAGGATACGTCATGGAACAGACACACTCGCAACTCTCAGATCGCGCTGTATTGCGTCGTGCCGCCGAGGATCAGGCGGAGCTGGGAATTCTCGTTCGACGCTACCGGAACCAGCTCTACAACTTCGTCTATCGCTTCGTCAACGATCGTGAGACGGCCGAAGACATCGTGCAGGAAACCTTCGTTCGCTGCATGCGCCATAAGCATCAATATCCGAATATCGAACAGGTGTCGACGTGGCTGTATACGATCGCCGGCAATCTGGCCAAGACCGAATTGCGTCGTCGCAAGCGCTGGCACTGGGTCGCCATCGGTCCGAGCCCGGACGACGAAGAACGGACCTCCTTCTACGAGCCGATCGACAAGGGCTTGATGCCCGGTGAGTCGACCGACTCGAACACCGTCCGCACCAGTGTCGTCGATGCCATCGCCGACCTGCCCGAAGAGTTCCGCGAGGCCGTCGAGTTGCGAGACCTTGCTGGCCTGTCCTATGACGAGATTGCCAAGATCATCGATTGCCCTGTGGGTACGGTGAAATCTCGGGTCAATCGAGGCCGAATCCGCTTACAGAAAGAGTTGAAGTCTCTTGCAGAGGAAGTGATCGGCGGCCTCGCGCCGACGGTCAGTCCGAACTAACCGAGTAAGGGGCTGGCCAAGCCCCCTCCGCAGCCACGGCGAGCCCCCGATCGTCAGGCCTGCAAAACACACGACTTCCGTGAACCAGGGCCGTGTCCTGCACATCGAGACGCGGCCCTTGGTGTGTACAGCATGCAACGCCAGATCGTCGTCGACTCCCCGCGTGTTGATCCTTTCCCGGACCGAGAACCCTGCTTTTGTTTCATCCATCGCATCCATCCCTCTTCCATTGTGAGCCCTCCGTGACCGTCGACCGCGAGCAATTGCTGAAACACCTCGAACATCTGCTACTTGCCCATGCGCCATCGGGCAGTGAAACCGAGGTCGACCAACTGATGGAGCAATTCATCCCCAGCGCCCTGCCCCTCAAAACGTGGCAGGATGGGGCCGACAGCATCGTCTATCACTTCCCCGGGCGCGACCGGGACGCCCCGGCGATTGCAGTGACGGCGCATAAGGACGAGATCTCCATGATCATCAAGTGTGTCGAGGATGACGGTCGGGTGCGTGTGCAGCCCATCGGCGGGCTGCATCCGTGGGCCGTGGGCGAAGCCCCCGTCGAGATCCTGGCGACCGAGACGGTACGGGGCGTGTTGTCTGTGGGGTCGAAACACGTCTCCCATCTGAGTCCTGCGGGTCCTTTGAAGGAAGGGACCCAGCTGACCTGGGATCGCATGTGGGTGGAGACGGGACTGTCTGCGCAGACACTGGCAGAGCGTGGTGTTCGCACCGGTCGCAAGGTGGTCCTCGCGCGGCACTTCAAACAGCCTTGGTGGATCGGCGACGGAGAGCTGCTGTGCGGCTACAACATCGACTGTCGCGGTGGACTGGCCATCCTCATCGAGGTGGCCCTCGGATTCGCTGAATCACCCCCGGCGGGAGACGTGTATCTGATCGCCAGTGCAGAAGAGGAGATCGGTGGTCTGGGCGCCGTGTGGTCCGTCGGCCAGTTGCCGGTAGAGACGGTGATCGCCATCGATGTCGTGCCGGTGGCCAAAGAATACGGTGTCAGCAACACCGCCGACCCTGCCCTGCCGTGCAAGGACCGCGCAGGGTTGTATCACGCAGGGATGGTGGATCACATGGAACGATTGGCCCACGGTCTCGGCTTCGGCGTGCAGACGGCGGTGCTCACCTCCTATGCGAGCGATGCCACGCTGGCCAAGTCGGCGGGCTCGGCGGCCCGTGCCTGCCTGATCGGATACCCAGGCGACAATACGCACGGGTACGAGATCAGCCATGTGGAGGGTTTGGTCAACAGTGCCCGTCTGCTGCAGGCATACTTGTCAGACCCTGTGAGCTGAATCTGGTCGGGCCAGCCGTACGATAGACGGCGAAGAGACGTGATCGATCAGAAGGCGCGTTGGACGAAGAACTCGAGCATCTCCTGCAGCCGATCTCGAGTTGGCGTGGCGGGCAGTTGCTCGAGATGCTGACGGCTCTGCCTTCCCCATTCGTGTGACAGGGACTCGGCGTAGGCCATCGCGTCGTAGTGGTCGACCAGGCCGATCACTCGTTCGATCTGTTCCTGCGTCGTATCCTCACGATCCGCATGCAGGATTTGAAGGATCTCATCCTTCTCGCCGGCAGTACACTTGCGCAGCAGGTCGATGATGATGAGGGTCCGCTTCCCTTCGGCGATATCACCACCCCGTTCCTTGCCGTAGGCACCTGAGGTGATTCCCGGGGCCAGGGCTGCGTCGCCTTCTGCAGCCGTCAGGTTCAGCAGATCGTCGCGAATCTGAAAGGCGATGGCCATGGTCTCGCCGAAGTCACCTATAGCGCGGCGTTCCTGCTCGCTGGCACCGGCGATGATCGCTCCTGCCGTGCAAGGTCCGCGCCCCGTATACCAGCCCGTCTTTTTGCGCAGCATGGTCATGAACTCTTCTTCAGACGGGATATGACGACCACGGATCCATCCCACGTCGTAGGCCTGGCCCTCGAAGGTTTCCCGAGAGCCACGGATCATCTCATCGATCAGATCCAGCGTCACATCAGCACCCAGCAGATCACGATTCGCTGCAAGCACCTCGAAGACCTTCGCATACAGCGCATCGCCCACATTGACACTGAGGGGCACGCCCAGCGTTCGATGACAACAGGGCTTACCCCGTCGCATCTCAGAGTCATCCTCGATGTCGTCGTGGAGAAGGGCGAAGGATTGGAACATTTCGAAGGCGGCTGCCGTGCGCAGCGCCTGATTCAAATCGCCGCCGAGGGCCTCACAGGCGAGCAGCACCAGAGCGGGGCGTGAACGTTTGCCACCCCGTTCGGGATAATCCCGCATGGGGCGATACATGAACTCTTCCGGTTCCTGGATAGGCAGGAAAGAGAACAGTTCCGCCTCGATGAGGGGAATGGTCTTCTCGAGGAAACCCCGCAGCTGTGGAGATACAGCCGACATCGGGGAACGGCGCTAGCTGGCGCCGACGACGCTCAACCGGTTGATCGCCCGCGCCAGCGATGCCTGTGCACGAGCACGATCGATCTCGCTCTGCTGGTTGAGGCGTTCCGTGGCACGATCGCGAGCTGCCTGGGCACGTTCGACATCGATTTCATCGCCGAATTCTGCCGTCTCCGCCAGAATCATCGTGCCTTCCGCGGACACCTCAACGAACCCTCCACTGGTGGCCATCTGCCGGCGACTGCCGTCCTCGGAGAACTCCACCGGCCCTACACCAAGGGCAGCAACCATGGGCGCGTGACGAGCCAGCACGCCGAAGGATCCCTCGGAGCCGGGCGCGCGCAGTGACTCGGTCTCGCCCGTGTAGACGATTCGTTCGGGCGTGACAATACGAAGAGTGAATGTACCGGCCATGTGTGCCTCTACAGAGACTCTGCCTTCTCCAGGGCCTGCTCGATACCGCCGACCATGTAGAAAGCCTGTTCGGGAATGTCGTCGTAGTCACCATCGACGAGACCTTTGAAGCCGCGCACGGTGTCTTCGATCTTCACATACGCACCGGGCTGACCGGTGAAGACCTCGGCCACATGGAAGGGCTGGGTCAGGAAGTATTCGATCTTGCGCGCTCTGGAGACGACGAGCTTGTCTTCGTCGGACAGTTCATCGATACCGAGGATCGCGATGATTTCACGCAGATCCCGGTAGCGCTGCAGCACTTCCTGCACACGCTGGGCCACACTGTAGTGCTCGTCGCCGACGACGCGCGGATCGAGGATGCGCGAACCGGAGGCGAGGGGGTCCACCGCTGGATACAGGCCCTGGTCGGCCAGTGATCGCTCGAGGACGATTCGTCCGTCAAGGTGAGCAAAGGCCGAGACCACGCCAGGATCGGTGTAGTCATCGGCGGGCACGTAAATGGCCTGCACCGATGTGATCGACCCGTCCTTCGTCGTCGTGATCCGTTCCTGCAGGGCGCCCATCTCCGTGGCCAGTGTCGGCTGATAACCGACGGCCGAGGGCATACGACCCAGCAGCGCCGACACTTCAGCGCCGGCGAGAATGAACCGGAAGATGTTGTCCACAAAGAGCAGCACGTCCTGGCCGGCACTGTCGCGGAAATGCTCGGCGATAGTGAGACCCGTCAGAGCGATGCGCTGACGTGCGCCTGGGGGCTCATTCATCTGGCCGAAGACCATGGCCGTCTTGTCGATAACGCCCGACTCTTCGAGTTCGCCGAGCAGGTCATTGCCTTCGCGAGTACGCTCACCCACGCCGGCGAACACGGAGTATCCACCATGACCGGAGGCGACATTGTTGATCAACTCTGTGAGGATGACCGTCTTGCCAACGCCGGCGCCGCCGAAGAGTCCGAGCTTACCACCACGGGCGAAGGGACAGACCAGGTCCATGACCTTGATTCCCGTCTCCAGCATGTCGTCGGTGGTCACCTGATCCTGATGTGCCGGTGGATCACGATGCAGGGGCAGTCTTGGCGTATCCGCCGCAACCGGGCCCTTACCATCGATCGGATCACCGATCACGTTGAACAGGCGACCGAGGGAGTTTTCTCCGACAGGAACGGTGATCGGGCCCCCCGTGTCGGCGACACGTGCACCGCGCGCCAATCCGTCGGTTGAGTCCATGGCTACGCATCTGACAAGGCTCTCACCGAGATGCTGCTGCACCTCGAGCACCAGACGGCCATCGGTGGGGCGATCCTCTTCGTGGACTTCGAGGGCATTGTTGATCGCGGGCAGTTCGCCACCGGCGAAATCCACGTCGATAACGACGCCGATGACCTCTTTGACGGTTCCTTCTTTCATCGATCGATCCTCTTGTAGAGCCTGACGGGGCATCACACTGCGCCACCGCCGGTATCGTCAAAAATTCGTTCGTTAGCCTACGGCTTCGGCGCCGCCGATGATGTCCATCAACTCGAGGGTGATGGAGCTCTGGCGTTCCTTGTTCATCTCGCGGGTCAATTCGTCGATCAAATCGCCTGCGTTCTTCGTCGCATTGTCCATCGAGGTCATCTGCGCGGCGAAGAAACCGGCATTCGACTCAAGTAGCGCACGCCACACCTGGAAATTGACATGGCGTGGCACGAGGATGTCAAGCAGCTGGTCGGGGTCTGGTTCGAAGATGTAGTTCCCCTCGACACTGGCCTCATCCTCGTTGGACACAATCGGCAGCAACTGATGTACGGCGGGCTCCTGAAGAGCGACCGAACGGAACTCGCTGTAGACGAGCAGCACCTTGTCGACACGTCCCTGAACAAAGTCATCGGTCAGTTGCTGGGCGATCGAAACAGCACTGGCAAACTCGAGCTGTCGAAAGACATCTGCGTGATTGGTCGATGCGTCGAAGCCGCGACTGCGCAGGAAGGCTCTTCCCTTGCGACCCACCGTAATCAGATCGATCTCGGCATCGATCGCCTGCAACTCGTTGAGTGCCCGACGGGACACATTGCCGTTGAAACCGCCACACAGGCCTCGGTCTGCGGTGACGACCACGACGGCCACTCGTTTCACCGGCCGTTCGAGGAACAGCGGGGTCTCGCCGCTGTCGATGCTGCCTTGGAGTCGACGCAGGATGGTGTCGAGTTGCTCGGCATAGGGCCGGGCTGATTCGATCGCTTCCTGCGCGCGGCGCATCTTGGCAGCAGCCACCATATACATCGCGTTGGTGACACGCTGAATGTTGCCAATCGATGCGACGCGGGTGCGCAGTTGGCGCAGGGTAGCCACGTTGGTTTCCTCTCAGCTCGTGCGTCAGCCCGCGGAGGGCTTGAACGTGCCGCGGAAGGTGTCGATGGCGGCGTTCATCTTCTCAGCGGTCTCGTCACTCAGATCGCGCGAATCGCGAATCGTAGCCAGGACTTCCGGCTGACGGTCTCGCATGTATTGGAGCAACTCTTCCTCGAATCGTCTGACGTCGGACGTGGGGATGTCGAGCACGTGCTCGATCGCCGCCAACGCCACCGTCTCTTCTTCAAGGGGAAGAGGCGAATACTGGCCCTGCTTGAGGATCTCCATCAGCTTTTCGCCGCGGTTGAGCAGATTGCGCGTCGACTGATCGAGATCGGATGTGCCGAACTGGGCAAAGGCCTTGACCTCGTTGTAACGTGACAGGTCACCCTTGATATCGCCCGATACGGACTTGATCGCCTTGGTCTTGGCCGCATTTCCCACACGCGACACAGAGGCACCCGCATCCATGGCGGGGCGCACCCCGGCAAAGAACAGTTCGGGCTTGAGCAGGATCTGGCCATCGGTGATGGAGATGACGTTCGTCGGCACGAAGGTCGAGACGTCACCTTCTAGGATCTCGATCACAGGTAGTGCCGTCAGCGAACCTCCACCCTTGTCATCACTCATCTTCGCCGCTCGCTCGAGCAACCGGGAGTGCAGGTAGAACACGTCACCCGGATAAGCTTCGCGACCCGGGGGCCGGCGCAGCACCAGCGACATCTCGCGATAGGCCCATGCCTGCTTCGACAGATCGTCGTAGATGATCAGGGCGTGCTGGCCCTTGTCGCGGAAGTATTCACCCATCGAGGCCCCGGCGTAGGGCGCGATGAACTGCAGCGGCGCCGGATCAGAGGCGGTCGCGGAAACGACGATGGTGTATTCCAGAGCGCCATTGGCCTCGAGTTCGGCCACGACCTTGGCCACCGTGGAGGCCTTCTGACCGATGGCGACGTAGATACACAGCAGGTCGCCGCCCTTCTGGTTGATGATCGTATCCACGGCGATGGCTGTTTTGCCTGTCTGCCGGTCGCCGATGATCAACTCGCGCTGGCCACGCCCGATGGGCACGGTGGCATCGATGATCTTGATTCCCGTCTGTACGGCCTCGGTCACAGGCTGACGATCGATGACGCCGGGCGCCTTGCGTTCGACAGGTGACGTCTGCTGGGGGCTGATCTCGCCCTTGCCGTCGATGGGCATTCCAAGAGGATTGACGACGCGGCCGAGCAGTTCGGGACCGACGGGGACCTCTACAATGCGACCCGTGCGCTTTACCGAGTCGCCTTCGTTGATCAGCGTGTCGTCACCGAACAGGACGCATCCAACGTTGTCCTCTTCGAGGTTCAGAGCCATCCCCATGATTCCGTGGGGAAACTCGACCAGTTCGGTGGCGCGGACGTTGCCCAAGCCGTGGACGCGGGCGATGCCGTCCCCCACGTAGAGCACGGTGCCGCTCTCGTAGACGTCGATCTCTTTCTCGAAGCCAAGCAACTGCTGCTTGAGAATCGCGGAGATCTCGTCAGGCTGAACGATGGCGTCAGCGGGCATGTGGTTTCCTCAAGTGTTGAATGAGTCTGGTTTTTGCATGAACCGAACTCTGCAAAGGATTCAAACTCTCTGTAAGAGCTTCGAGTTCAGTTACCGATGAGGCGCCGATGCAAACGCGCCAATTGGGTTTCGATGGTACCGTCAAAGACTTTGTCGCCTATACGAGCGATCAGACCGCCGCGCAGAGAATCATCGACTTCGACCTCGACGCGGACATGTCCACCCGTGTGTCCTGCAAAACGCTGCTGTAGTTGCTCGACTTGCTCGGAAGACAGTTCAACCGCCGAACGGACCTGGGCGGTGGAAATCCCCGCCTGCTCTGCCAGCAGTTGCTGGGCACAGTCGATGATCGCAGGCAACAGATGGATACGCCGACGCAGCACGAGAAGCCGCATGAAATTCAGGGTCAGTCCGTCGACCTTACCCTCGAACAATGCGTCCAGAGCCTTTGTCGCTGCTTCTGGCGTGAGGATTCGGTTGTTGACGAAATCACGCAATTCGGGTGAGCCCTCCAGGGTCGATTGCAGCCCTGTGAGATCACCGGCCATTGCATCACCAACACCGCGCTCTACTGTCGCTTCGAGCAGCGTGACAGCATAACGACGGACGACTTCGGGGACTTGAGTTGTGCTCATGGGATTAGGTGCTCAGTTGCCCTGTGAATCAGGCAAGCGACTGATGAAATCGTCAGCGATCTTGCGGTTGCGTTCGGCGTCGAGTTCTGCATCGAGAATGGCTCCGGCAGCACCTACCGCCAGATCTGCAACCTCGGCTCGCAACTGAGCCAGGGCGGCATTCTTCTCGGTCTCAAGGGTCTCGCGGCCCTGATCGATCGCACGCTGCGCCTCAGCCTTCGCATCGTCGACGATCTGCGAACGGACCTTCTCGGCCGCTTCGCGGGCTTCGCCAACAATCTTACGTGCCTCGGTTTCCGCTTCGTTCAAACGCTTCTCGTGCTCGGCCAACTGGGCCTCGGCCTCGGCGCGTGCGCGATCTGCCGTCTCGAGAGACTCGCGGATGCTTTTTTCACGTTCGTCGAGCGCCGCCAAAAGTGGCCCCCAGACTTTCGCGCGCAGAATCAGAAACACCACAAAAAATGTGATGATCGTCCAGGCGATGGTCCCGGCATGTGGGGTCAACAACATGAAGGATCTCCTCGTCGGGTGTCAGATCATGGGAACCCACGACCCGTTGGGTCGAAAGGTGCCCTGGATCCGCTCTTTACTTGGTCACGACAACGAGGACACAGATGATCTCCGCCAACAGAGCAACACCTTCGATGAGGGCTGCAGCGATGATCATGTTCGTACGAATATCACCGACGGCCTCGGGCTGGCGGGAGATCCCCTCCATGGCGCTGCTGGCGAGCAGGCCGATACCAAGGCCGGCGCCGATTGCGCCAAGTCCGGCGCCGATTGCGGCGCCCAGGTATGCGAACTCCATGGTGCTATTCCTCCAGTTGGGTGGTTGTAAGACTCAAGGTTTTTGTAGGACTCAGGGTTTAGTGATCCGGATGTGCGGCCATGCTGACGAACAATGCCGTCAGCAGCGTGAAGATGAAGGCCTGCACGAAGCCGATGAAAATCTCAAGCAGATAGAGAGCTGCAGCCAGCAGGACCGACGCGGGCGCCACGTAGTAACTCTTGAGCATGATGATCAGCCCGAGAAACACGAGAATGGCGATATGACCGGCAATCATGTTGGCGAAGAGTCGTATGCACAGAGCAAAGGGCTTGGCGATCAGACCGATGATCTCGATGGGGATCATGATGATCAGCAGCGGTGCCGGCATTCCGCCCGGCACGAGGGCCTTGATATGTCCGATCAGACCGTTGTTCACGATGCCGGCGCCCTGTGTGACGAAGAAGGAGATCAGCGCCAGCGACAGGGTGACACTGATGTTCCCCGTCGCCGTGGCACTGTAGGGTACCAGACCGAGCAGGTTGCAGTACAGAATGAAGAAGAAGGTCGTCAGCAGGAACGGCATGTACGTCCGCCCCCCCTCTCCCATGACGGGCACGACCACCTCGTCTCGAATGAACACGACGATGGCCTCGAGGGCGTTGGCCAACCCGCTGGGCACCAGCTTTGGCCGGCCGAAGCAGGCGATGAGCGTGGTGATCAACAGACCGCTGGCGAGCCACATCCACACCACATGGCGGGTGATGGACATGTCGATACCGAAAATGGGTTCGAAAACCGGAAGGTCGAGACGCCCATCGATGATGTGATGAGCGTTCAGAAATGGCACTTCCAGATAGTTGTGATCCAGAATGTGCCCTATGACGTCTACTTGGCCGTCGGCGTTGGCACCGGCGTTCGCGTCTGCCATCGACTCCTCGGTGGCGTTACAGCTTTATAGAAAAGGCGGAAGGGGGGTTACGCACGCGCGACAGGCGCCGAACCGGCTCAAGAAACTAAGCCAGCCCGATACCTTGTCAACAGCACAGAAGCCTCACGTTTGGGACTGGGTTTGAGCACCACGCCGACGGATGACCATGAAGATTTCCACACCCAGAAACCCGAGATAGGAGATGATGAGAGACGTGGCGTAAACCAGAGGATTCACGTCGGTGAATCCGAGCAACAGGACACTGCAGCCGATGACCATCAGTAAGCGGATGATCGTGCCGCCAAGGACGGCGGCCACGATCAGTCCAGGGCGAGCTGCGGACCAACGCAGCCCCAGCAAGGCGATCACGGCACTGATGGCAGCCACACCGATCCCACACAACACGGCAACCCAGGACTCACCCATCACGATGTGGTCTCCTCTGCATCCTTGATGTCTGCGTCTTTCTTATTCTGTCCGGACGACGAGTCATCGACAAGCGTCCGGTAGAGGTGATAGAATCCACCGACCGAACCAAAAAGGCATCCCCCGATCAGGAACCAGGGGGAGGTCTCCCACCGCGCATCGATCCACCAGCCGCCGTAGGCACACAGGGCGATGGTGACGGCAAACTGCAGCCCCGAACCCAAGGAGCCTGCCTGGGAATAGGGTGACTTCGAGGGAGGCGTTTCGTTCACGGTTTCGACTCGACCTTCGTTGTGTGGTCGATGCACAATCCTTGTAGGTAGGCCGCTCAGGGAACAATGTCGCACGCCGCCATCAGATCCACCAGAGCAGCGGGCCACAGGCCGCTCAGCACCAGCACACCCGCCGCGAGCACAAGCACGGCCGTGCGTTCGGGTCTGGCCGGCGGCGGTGGCTGAGGCGCACGGGGAGCAAACAACACGCGACCACTGGCCGCGACGAACACCCATGCTGTGAGGGCCACATTGACGGCGGCGATCACGAACACGCCCTCGTCGAACTCGGCCAGATTACTCAGCAGCCTCGTGCGAGCGGCGAAACCAAGCAAGGGCGGAACCCCCGCCAGCGAGAGCAGACAGACACACACGGCCGCTGCCAGCACAGGACGGCGTGCAGCCAGCCCGGCGGCGGTGATCTGCTCTGCTCGAAACTCCGTTGCTGCGGCCAGACCCACCAGGGCAAGGGCGGCAACCGTAAGATGCAGCAGATGCGCATCCGGGCCACCCGTGGCACCGATGGCCATCAGGGCGTAGCCGGTGTGAATGATCAGGGCGAACGCCAGCAGGCGCCGCAGATCGCGCTGCACGAGTCCGAGCAGGTTGCCCAGGGTTGCCCCCAGCAGCCCCACGATGATGAGCAATTTGGGAAGAGTGGTGAATCCGATCAGGGGATCGGCGATCAGACGGGCCATCACCGCCACGGCTGGCACGACACCGAGACCGAGAATCAGCGTGAGTTCCTGTCCCGGTCGGCGCGTCAGCGGCGCTAGCCAGCCATGAAAGGGGGCCACACCCGCCCGCAGACAGACGGCGATGGCCAACAGAATTCCGCCGGCCGTCGTGGTCGGACCCGGTTCCTGACGTCGCAGAGCATCGTAGCTGACGTCGCCTGATCCCAGGGCGAACAGGGCGATACCGATCAGCAGCAGAGCAGCACCCAGTGCATGTGCGGTCAACCAGCGGGACAGTGGAGGCAGGGGCATGTGTCCCTGGCGCACCGATCGAGCCAACAGAGCAAGGGCGGTGATCTCGAGGCCCGCATAGGTGAGCAAAAGGTGACGAGACGCGATACAGACAAGGCCACCACCGACTGCGATCAGCAGGAGGGTCGTCTCGGCACCGTCGTCGGCTTCCGGTCGCCGCCCAGCGTCGAGGGCGGCCATCAGAACGCCAATCGTCAGCAGCAGGACTCGCCACGTCTCGTAATAGGGATCGATCGCCAACCACGGCAACCCGCTGGCGGCACGAGTGCCCCACATGGCCAGGGCCGCCGTCAGGGGCAGCAGAAGACCGATGAATCCCGCGTGCGCAAAACCACGGCCTTGCCTTCGGGGCCACATCCAGGCATCCAGTGCAGCCAACACGAAGATCAGCAGCAGCAGCAGCACTTCGGGCAACAGAGGATGGCTCACGGCGCGTCCTCCGGGTCGTCCACGGGCTGCTCATCCATGGGTTGGTGTGTTGCCTCTGTCGGCAGAGGAGCATCAGCAAGGATTCGCTTCACATCGGAAACGACCCAATCGGCCACAGGGGCGGGTTGCCACCCGGTGGCCAGCGCGACACCGACGGCGACGATCAGCCCGAGTCGCAGGGGCCAGGGCATCGTCGTTGTTTGCTCGCGATGGGCAATGCCTGAAACGGGGGCCAACAGCACACCCACGAGAGCGACGCTGGCGAGCAGGCATGCCCACACGGGCCACGCTGTGGGGCCTACCGGCGACCCAACCACCGATCCGATCGCGTGAGACCCCCCGGTCAACAGGGGCAACAACCCTGCGAAACCGCCAAAGCCGGCAACGGCGGTCAGGGCCAGGACCGACACGCCCCACCACAGAGCCAGGCCTCGGCCACCGGTCTCGGCGGGTAGCCAACAAACCAGGCAAAGAGTCGACGCACGCGGCAGACCCAGGGCAGCGCACAACAGCAGGGCACCCGACGTGGCCGCCAGATCGACCGAACCCAGTCCGACCGCCACAAGTCCTGCCAGGCCGACGCATGCCCAGCGAAGCCGATCGCCCAGATCCCGCTGAATGGCGGCGACAGCCACCGCGATCAGGGCGGACAGACCACCCCAGATCCGAAGCAGAGCCGCCACATCGTCGAACAGGTCGACACTCAGCGGCAGACCAAGACGCAGCCATCCACTGACACCGAGGATCGTCCACAGCCCACCCGTCAGCAGGATGCCGCTGTAGGCGGCCCCCTCGCCGCAGCTATGGGTCTGCCAGCGGTGTAGCGGCACCAGAGGCAGATGCAGGATGAGGAACAGCGTCAGCAACACGACGGCCCCACTGGGGATGACGTTGATCACGAGGGCATCCACCGACGCGGACAGTCCGTCGCTGGCCGAACGGCACCAGATCGCGGCCATCCACAGACAACCGGAAGCCAGCAGTCCAGGCACGAGAAAGGAGAGGGCCGCCGGCCGCCGGGGCCGGGCATCGGCTCCCATGTGAATCACCAACGCCAGCACCAGGGCCGTCGTGCCGTGACACGCCGCGGCCAGGACCAGATCGCGGGAAAGCAGGAAACCCGCCGCCGCAGCACTGACACCGAAGATCCCCGTCTGTCGCAGACCGGCACGGCTCGGACCATCGACCAGATCCGTCAACAGTGCCAGCAGGCTGATCACCGACAACAAAAGCAGGGCGTAGAGATTCAGACCGTCCACGGCCAAGCGCGTCGGCGGCTCGACGGTGGACATCCAAGGGAGCGCTGTTTCCAGTTGCGCAATCGTGAGGGGCCCAGCAGCGGCCCTCTCGGAAGGAGGCGTATCGAAAACGGACACCACCCCCAACACGAGTACCACCTGGCCAAGAGCCAGCAGCACGCCCATCCATCTTCGTACCGTGGGCCAGGCCGACGTCAGCAACGTCAGCAGAGCTGCCACGGCGGGCAGCCCGATCACGGCGATCACCAGGGCAGGTGTATCCAGACCACTCACAGTCGCCCTCCGAGGATCGCCGCCACCATAGCTACCGTCGTGAGCACCGCCCACCAAAGGGGACGACTCTCGACCCAGGTCACACCCCAGCCGACCCCTCGACACACCAGCACCAGGACCCCCGGCACCAGTGATACGATGTCCACCAACCACGCCAGCTGGCGCAGACCGCCTGTGACGCCCCTGAACCGTCGGTTTGAAAGAGCCAGACCGTCGCCGACGAACTGTCGCAGTGGAGAGGCAGACAGCTCCGGATCGACATCAGGCCGCCGTCGTCCCACCCAACCGGTCACCAGCAGCAGCACCAGACCGAGGGCGGCCACTGTCCCCAAAGCCGGTGTGGAGGGCAGGTGTTGCGTGAGAAGCAAGGTCAGTGGCCAGAGCCCGCCGATGACGGCGCTGAAGATCACCGTGGCCACCACGGGCGACGGAACGGCCGTCTGCTCCTGAGGAGCCAGGACGCTGTGTCGCGGCGATCCGAGAAAGGGCCAGAGCCCCAGGCGCAGGGCGGGAACGACAACAAGCGCAGGCAACAGGGCGAGCATAGCGAACTCAGGTGTCGCCGGTGGTTGCGTAGCCAATAGGTGCCCATGGAGGATGAACAGTCCCCATGGCGGCAGTCCGGCCACACCCACAGCGGCGAGCACACTCATCCAACAGGCGACGGGAAGCGACGCCGCCAGCCCTCCCCACCGATTTGCGTCGGCCGTGTCGCCAAGGGCCGCGTCCACCACATCCACCGCCCACGCGGCGGCGGGCCGAACCAACGCCAGACACACCCAGACCCCGGCGGCGATGACGGCGGGGGTACTCAGCGTGAGGGCCACGGCAAAAGCCAACTGGCTGGACCACGCCCACAGTTGAGCCCGCCGCAGATCTGTGCTGGCCAAACTCAAGATGGCGGCGGCAAGGGCGGGCAGGATGAACCCGAAACCCACCGTTGAAGATCCTGTCCAGTCTCCCATCTCGACGACGCGCAACACGAGCCCACCGGCAGCCAGAAGCAGCAGCCCGCTGATGTGGGCTCGCACAGCGGCAGGCAGCGACACGATCGGCAGCAGAGAACGGTGGAAGGGGAACCCTCCCGACAGCGCCAGGGCAGCCAGAAGCACCAGACCCGCAACCCAGGTGACCGAATCAGTACCAGTGACCTCGCCAAACAGGCGCACCTGCCAGCCACCGGCGATCAGGGCAGCCAGCAGCAGCGCACCGGCGGCGATCCGGTGGGCCACGAGCAGTCCCAGAATGCTCGCCCGTCTCTGCAGGACCAACAACAGGACACTCAGCAGCAACCATTCGAGCGCGGCCAGTCGAAGGAGCAGATGGTTGCCGACTACCACCACGTGAGCGGCGGTGCTGGCCCCAAAGAGCATTCCTGCATCGAGGCGTGTCGTGGCCGGCGGCAGAGCCACACGTGTGACCAGCGTCAACAGAGCGATGGCTCCAATCAGCAGCGCCGACTCGGGGCCGATGTAAACATTGGCCAGGATCGCCGAGCCTCGTCCCGGAATCGTCAGCCACCCGAACCCACTCGAAGACAACGTTCCGGAGGTGGCAACATATCCGGCGGCGGAGCCGACGAGGGCAGCCCCCAGCAGGATCGACTGGATCACCCGACGAGGTCCGTCGGCGGATACGGGGACGAGGGCGGCCAGCAAGGTTGTAGCGCAGACACCGATCGGCAGCAGCGGCCCCATCTGCGTCAGCGTCACGGGGGTGGCTCCACGGGTTGTTCAGCTGACGTCACGTCCTGTGCCAATCGCAGGGCGACGAGACTGATCAGCAGGCCGAACACCAGCGCCAGAACCCCAAGATCCCCCTGCCCCGCCGCGGCCAGGGCGCGCACGGCACCCAGTGTCAGCAACTGCGTGCCGATCAGCAGACTCAGTCGATGGCGCGACGCGAGGAGGGTGACGAGTCCTGCACCGAGCAGGACTGCCACACCCACAATGGGCTCGGCAGCGAGCAACGGCGTGCTCATTGGCGTCGCCCCTCGCGGATGCGCACAGCGAGTGTCGTGCCGATCAGCAGTGTCACGGCACTGATCAGAACCAGCAGGCCCGTCGTCGGCCATCGATCCTGCCCGGGCGGCTCGGCGGTCTCGAAGGTCGGTGCCATACCTACGATGAACAGGAGTGCCACGACGAGACCCAGAATCAGCGCCGGCAATGGGACACGCACCTCGATCTCAGCGTCGTGTCGGCGTAGATGCGAGTACGCCACGGGACCGATCACCGCCAGATACAGCACCAGCGTCGCTGCCAGAATCGGATCGTCCACCGCAAGCCGAGCCGCCAGCAATACCCCGACTCTGAGCGCGGCGAAGAGACTCCGATGGGCGAGGACCTCACTCATGGCCTTGAGAGCGGCCAGAACGATCCCCAGGGTGAGCACCAGACTCAGCACAGTGGCCGTCATCCGGGCCACCTTCCGGTCATCTGCAGAACGGACATGCCCATTTCGAAGACGGCCAGCGGCAGCAGGCCACCCCACGCGAAGTGGCGCAGCCGCCGCGGCGTGGGATCCCCAAAGAGACCGATGCAGACCCACCGCGAGAAGAAGACCCCTCCCAGCAGGGCCAGCAGCAAGACAAACAGCGCCACTTCGATCGGTCGTACCGGTAGCTGTGGCAGGATTCCCGACACGATGATGGCCATCAGTACCAGTGCCGTCACGACGAGGTGAGACGCCATGCGTGCCAGCAGGTCCGCCGATGCCCCCGTTGTGGCGACACTGCCACGGTGCCGGGACACCGCATCAAGGCGACGGCAGAGCCCGGCACTGAGCAGCAGCCCCATGGCGGCCACGGGATGAACGCCCTGCGGCGCAAGCCCAACACCGAACAGCAGTATGAGAAGCGCCACCCACAGGCCAAGCCACGGCGTAAGACTCGCCATGAGGTGACGACGTGCACTCGGGTCGGTGCCCGGTGGTTCGGCCCACATGGACGGCAGACTCCAGCGATGGGCGAGGGTTGCCGCCAGCAGCAGCCCGAACCACCACAGAATCTGTTCGGGAGATCGCGCGATGGCGCCGCCGAAACGGCTGCCCACAACTGCGTGCAGCAGAATCGTCACCAGCATCAGCGCCGGCAGCAGACTTAGCGAGGCGATCAGCGTCGGCCACAGGCGTGGTACCGGCGCCCGCGCCAGATCGGCCACGATCCGCGCCACCGATCCGAGCAGGCCATGCCGAGGACGCCGACGTCCTTCCATGCGGGCTCGCGTGCGGCGATCCATCCAAGCCGTCAGCGCTGCGAGGATCAGAGCCCCCAGCGTCAGGGTCGTGCCGCGGAGCCAGCCCTCGGCCAGGATCGTCGGTCCCTGTGGCCATTCGGTCATCGCGCAGGATCCTCGATCACCAGCAGTCCCTGCCGCTGAAGTGTGTCGACCCAGGCGCCACCGGCAGCGACACCCTGGGGATGGGTTCGCTGATTCGCGTCCAGTTGTGCGTGGCTGGACCCCTCGAGCCATTCGTGGCGGCTGGCCAATTCACGAAAGATCTCGGCTGCTGACGTCGGTTCACGGCCCGCCAGTTGAAGAAACAACTCCAGGTCCGTCTGCCCTGCCATCGGCGCACGAGCGGGACGCACCCGCCGCAGCTGCTGCCGATCGTTGACGAAGGTGCCGTCCTTCTCCAGCCAGTGACTGGCCGGCAGAACCAGATCGGCCTTTTCGTACGACACCAGATTGTGGGTGGCGAGGAAGGAGACGCCCGACCTGTCCAGACGGGGGCGCACCCCGGCAGGTCCTCCTCCGCACATCAACAGCTGCCCCACCTGATCTTCCCCGATGGCCGTCTGCAGATCCTTGGTCGTTCCCACGCTGGTCTCCCCAGCCTCCCGCAGACGCCCAACCCCGGTCGTATTCGGAGCCCGTGAGCCACTGATGCGAAATCCACCGGGAAAGCTCATCTCGCCCCGATCCTCCACCGACCACAGAAACAGTCGTGCACCCCATGTGGTGGCCGCATCGATCAGGACACTGGCCTCCTCCAGGGTCAGGAAAGGACTGAGCCAGACGGCGGATCGCGGCTGTGCCATGCGCCGGCGCAGACGGTCCACGGCGACGTGCCACGCGGTTTCCTCATCGGGTGTGGCCGGTTCGGGCAGCCGAAGTCGGCCCTCCAGTTCCTGGTCGAAACCGAAACGCCCTTCGTCACACATCCACCAGTCGTTGACGTCACTGTCGAGTCGAGGCCGCAGGCGGGTCACCTGACCGGCGCTATCCACATCGGCGCGCACGGCACAACCCGTCGCGCATGACCCGCAGGTGGTATCCACACTGCGAAGCGTCCATGCAGGGGCGGCAACGGTCGATGCGGGATCGACGAGGGCACCGGCGGGACACAGATCGACGAGATTGCCGGAGAGGGGATGATCCACACCTGCAGGACCGGTGGTGATCTCGATCTGGGGGCCTCGTCCCTTGATGCCAACCTGTCCTGCGCCAGACACCTCCTGCTCGAAACGGGCGCAGCGACTACACTGAATGCAGCGCCCAGCCTCGAAATGCAGTCGCGCTCCGAGAGCGACTCGCTCGGATGAACCGGCCAGTTCATGAGCCTGCGCCTGCGGACCATGCCCCCCAATCGCTTCCTGAAGTTCACATTCCCCGGACGCCGGACAAATGGGGCACTCCATGGCGTGACGCTGCACCATCTCCGCCAGCGCTCGCGATCTCAACGAGCGACTCTCGCTGTCCTCGGTACGGATGATCATGCCCTCGGCGACCGTGTGATTGCACGCGGTGACCATACGGGAACCTCCCTGTCCTTCCACCTGGACCACGCAACTTCGGCAGGTTGCAGGACAACTCAGCCCGGGGTGGTGACACAAGGCTGGCACGACGACGCCGTGTGTGTGCAGGGCTTCGAGTACACTCTGCCCCCGTGTGGCCTCCACGGCCCGGTCATCGATTTCGATGTGGCAGCGAGCAGTCATGGGCGGCATCAGAAGCGCAGGTGGATGCTGTCCGCCGTACGCAACGGCGCGTCATCGTCGATGGGGGTCGCCCCCGCACTTGCCTGAGAATCGACATGCTCCGGTGCGATCTGCAGCAACCCCTGCGTCACGTGAGCAGCCACGGTCGGATGGCCACAGATGGCCAACCCCTCGCCCTCCCCGTGGGCTAAGATCTCAAGTCTCTCCTGCAGAGCGGAAGGGTCGATGGCGGTGACGCCCCCTTCGCGTAGCCGCTGCAAGTGCTGGATCAACCAGACCGATCCCTCCCGGCACACGGGACACTGACCACAGCCCAGCTGCGCGGCGTGGTCGAGCCAACGGGCCGCCAGATCGAGCGGCGTGACGGCGTCGTCAGCCACCACGATCGTGCCGCAGCCGAAGGATCCCTCGTGTTCGCCACCCCCCGGTTGAGACCAGACACCGGGATCGATCTGTAGTGACTTGAGCGCGTCGCCATCGAGGGCAGGTGCGCCGCCCGGAAAGACGGCTAGCAGGTCGGTCTCGTCCACGACCCCGCCTGCGAGGGTATCGATCAATTCCCCGAACGAACCACTGCCGATCTCGACTTCGAACAGACCCGGCCGTCGAATGTGGCCACTCACACTGATCGCCACCGTGCCTGGAAAGTCCGCAGATCCCAGCTCACGGAACGCCCCCGAACCGCGAGCCAGAATCGCGGGCAGAAAAGCGAGGGTTGCAGCCGTGTGGACGAGCACGGGGGCGCCGAACAGGGTCGGCAGATCGTTTGTGCCATTCGAGGCACGGGGTTCGGGACGTGAACACTCGATCAGATGGGGCAAAAGTTGGTCGGTGCCTCGCGCCGGCAGCGGCCCGGGCACCGGATGCAGATGAAGACGCACGGCATGTCCCGAACGTCCGAGGGCTCGGTCGATCCAACCGGCGGCCCTCGCCTCATCCATGGCGTGCCCCAGAACACTGCGGGCGCGTCGCCAATCGGCGCGAACACACAGGTAGACATCATCCGCAGTCAGCGCGTGGGCGGCGATCAGTGCCCCCTCGATCAGACGATGGGGCAGACGTTCAGCCAGTTTACGATCACGGAAACGGCCCGACTCGCTCTCGCTGACATCCACCAGCAAAGCGCGCACACCTCCCAGTGCGCCCGCGGCACGCCAGCGTGCCGCCACCGGTCGCCACGCCCCACCATGTCCACGCAGACCCGCTGCCTCGACCTCGTCGATGACGGCTGCGGGATCGATCTCGTCGAAGGCACGCCACGCACCATCGTAGCCACCATTGCGGCGATAGACATCCAGCGCGTCCGCGTCGGGACGCTCCACCCCTTCCAGCAGCCAGCGACGTTCCTGCATCTATGACGCCCTCTCCGGCTGCTCAAGTCGCTGCGCCAGCGCCTGCAGAGACGCCTCCTGCAGTCCGCCATACAACGTCCCACGGACCTGTACAATCGGCGCCGAGGAACAGGCGTTCTGACAGGGAGAGGTGCACACCCGATCCGACCCGAGCCGATCCCGCAACAGACGTTGCACATACCCCGCCCCCATGAGACGACAGGATAGACCGTCGCAGACGGTGATCGAGTCCGGATCGTTCATCAGCTCCGGGAAAGCGGACAGGGCACTGGTGACCATGGCCGTACTCGTGATGCAGGTCTGCGCGATCCAGGTGACGACATCGTCGTCAATACCGACTCCCTCATCGCGCAGCAGAACCGCCAGCGGCAGAATCGCACCACGCGACTCGGCATAGGCCTGCAACAGCGACTGCAGTCGCGCCTCCCCCACCGTCGCCCGCAGACGCTCGGCAATGGCCAGTTGTGTCATGGTGTCGCCCTCCTCACCATCGCCCCCAGTCTGGATGACGAAAGTTCTGAATTCGCATCCATGCTCATTGGTCCATCTCGGCAGCATTCACATGGACACTGGACACAACATCGGCCGCATCGGCGAAGCATTGTCCCTGGAGCAAAGCCGGCAACAGGTGAAAGTGAGCACTCGAGGGTGACCGCCAGTGGGCCCGCTTCGGCTTGCTCGAACCATCGCTGCTCAACAGAATGCCCAACTCCCCCTCCGGTGCTTCCACAGCGACAAAGGCGGTGGCACCGGATGCCGGTTGCAGACCGTGGCCCTCCATCCACAACTCGAAGTGGTGAATCATCTGTGTCGTCGCCGCAGGCATGGGCGGTGGTACGACCCGAACGTCTTCCACTTGCACAGGTCCGTGCCAGGCGGCCAGCGCCTGCCGAGCCAGCCGCAGACTCTGGGCCATCTCATCCAGCCGCACGATGCATCGATCCACCACGTCCCCTCCCGCACCGACGGAGACATCAAAGTCGAGTTGGTTATAGGTCAGATAGGGTGCTCGCCGGCGCACGTCCAGATCGACGCCGGTGCCTCGTGCCACGGGCCCACTCAGGCCATGAGTGTCTACCGCATCGGTGCTGATGACACCGACTCCCTCGAGCCGACGACGCCAGCCGCGGCGGCCGGACAACGATTGCCTCGCCGTGTCGATCAGACGGGACAGATGGGGCGTCACTTCTGAAAGTGCCGCTTCGGCAGGACCGCGATCGATCAGAATCTGACCCGGAAGATGGATGCCTGTGGGCCGACGACGCCCACACACGGCGACAAACAGCCATGCCAGACGCTCACGACCGTGTCGCGCTTCATTCACCAGCGCGTCATCGGCACAAGCTGTGGCTTGGGAGACGAGCCAGCCGCAGTGGGCCTGAACCCGCTCCAGCTCCGCCACAAATACGCGAGCATGCTGAATCGAGTCCGGCACGTCGATCCCAGCCAGCGCTTCGATTCCGAGCACCGTCAGCATTGCCGTCGTCGTCGGCGTCTGCTCATTGAGCCCCTCGGCCAGAACCGGTAGCTGCAGATAAGGGTGGGCGGGGGCCAGTCTGGAGAGTCCCGCCGTGAGTCGACCGGACGTGGCGTGCACATCGACGATGCGATCGCCATCGACGGCTGCCCACAGACTCAGTCGGCGGCGTGTAATCGGGCCGCCGTCGCCAATCGGCAGGAATCCCACAGGCGCGGGCATTGGTTCCGACCCTGGGTTTGGCGGTTCAGGCCAGGACGCGACGGATAGCTCGAGTGCGGGGAGAGGCGAGCCCTCGACCCAGATCGTCTCGTAGTGACGATCGACGTGCAGCACGACAACGGCCGTCGCTTCGGCCCCGTGAACCGGATTGTGGCCGGGGATCAGATCGACGACACGGGCCCCCGACCTGCGTTGTTCGGCCAGCAGCGCAGGAAGGTCCGTAGCCGAGACTCTCTGGGGCTGGGTCACCTCACGCGGCAGAGCGGTCATCGTTCCCCGCGGGTGTCGGCGTCCAGGGCACGACGACGAAGGCCGTGGGCGAGACTGATGAGGAAGGCACACACGAGCGCGATGCCGGCCAGCCGATGTACGGCTGACGTCATCTCTCCGCTGAGCCAGAGGAAGCCGAGAGGGGCCGTGACACCGATGAGCACGGCCGTCAGACGGATCGCCGACAACGACTCACCAGAGGGGTCGTAAACGCGCACGGGGACGTTGGATTCGGAAGGGTTCGACGGTGTGTCGCGGGCGCAAAGGCGGGCGAAGCCGACGACGAGCAGGCAGATGCTGCCCCAGATGGCGACGATGCTGATGAAGAAGGAGGAAACGTCCACGGCACCGCTCCTCGTGTGCTGCTGCTACACGGCGGTAGACTCGCGAGCCGGATCGGCTGGCGAACTCGTCTCCATCAACTCGGGCACTTCGAAGGTGCGATCGGAATCCTCGCCACACGACTCTCCCGGCTTGGCGCCGCACTCGCACATGGGCTCGCCGAAGCGGTCCTGCATGTTGGCCAGCCCACCACAGGAACCGGCAATGCGTCGATTGCTGACGATGACACCGATCGCCATCCCCGCCATGACGAGGGCGAATACGACCAGCGCCGCGGGAAAGAGTGTCGCCATCAGGAACCGAAATCGTCGAAGCGGATCATCTCTTCTTCGACGCCGAGATCATCGAGCATCTTCAATACCGCCGACAGCATCATCGGTGGGCCGCACAGATAGTATTCGATGTCTTCCGGCGCCGGATGTTTGCTCAGATACTCTTCAAGCACGACCTGGTGGATGAATCCGGTAGAACCCGTCCACCCATCACCGGGAAGAGGATCGGACATGGCAGCATGGAAGGAGAAATTCGGAAATTTCTCCTCGATGTCGCGGAAATGATCTTCGTAGAACATCTCGATGCCGGAACGGGCACCATACCAGTAGGAGACCTTACGCTGCGTGCCCTCTGTATGGAACAGGTGGAACAGGTGTGAGCGCAGGGGCGCCATGCCGGCGCCGCCACCGATGTAGCACATCTCGCGCTCGGTTTCCTGGATGTAGAACTCACCGTAGGGACCGGAGATCGTCACCATGTCACCAGGCTTGCGACTGAACACGTAGGACGAAGCGAAACCGGGTGGCACGTTCATCCACCCGCCCTTCTCCCGATCGGGCGGTGGCGTGGCGATGCGGATGTTCAGCATCACAATATCACCCTCGGCCGGGTGGTTGCCCATCGAGTAGGCGCGGACCACGGTGTCCGTGTTCTTCGTGCTCAGATCCCAGACGTTGAAGCGGTCCCAGTCACCGTGGAAGCGCTCGTCAATATCGAAGTCCTTGAAGTTGCACTCGAAGGGCGGCACCTCGATCTGAATGAACCCACCGGACTCGAAGTCGAGCGTCTCGCCTTCGGGCAGCTTGACGACAAATTCCTTGATGAAGGTGGCCACGTTGTCATTGGAAACGACTTCGCACTCCATCTTCTTCACCGAGAACACCTCAGGCGGCACTTCGATGTTCATATCCTGCTTGACCGCGACCTGGCAGGACAGACGCTCGCCCTCTTTCTCTTCCTTGCGGCTGATGTGCTCTTGCTCGGTAGGCAGAATATCACCGCCGCCCTCGTGAATCTTGACCCGGCACTGGGCACAGGTGCCGCCACCGCCGCAGGCTGAGGACACGAAAATGCCCTGGTCGGCCAGGACATTCAGCAGCTTGCCACCCGCCTCGCTTGTGATCGTGCGCTCGCCATTGATGTTGATGCTCACGTCACCGGAGGCGACGAGTCGGGAGCGGGCTGCGAGGATCACGGCGACCAGAACCAGAACAACCCCGGTGAACATCCCCACGCCGCCAATGACTTCAGTCATGGAATCTTGATCTCGTTTAGAGCTGGATGCCGGAGAAGGCCATGAATGCCATGGCCATGAGACCGACGGTCATGAAGGTGATCCCCAGGCCACGCAGGCCATGAGGCACATCGCTGTAACGCATCTTCTCGCGAATTCCGGCCAGGGCGACGATGGCCAGAGCCCAACCGAGACCCGAGCCGAGTGCGAAGACCACACTCTCACCGAAACCATAGTCACGCTCGACCATGAACAGTGAACCACCGAGGATGGCACAGTTCACGGTGATCAGCGGCAGGAAGATACCCAACGCGTTGTAGAGCGAAGGCACGTATTTGTCGAGAAACATCTCCAGAATCTGCACACTGGCGGCGATAACCCCAATGTAGCTGATCAGGCCGACGAAGGTGAGGTCCACTCCGCCCAGACCGATCGATGCCAGCGCTTCTTCCCGAAGCAGGTGACGATACACCAGATTGTTCAGCGGTACCGTGATTCCCGTTACAACGATAACGGCGATTCCCAGGCCAAATGCTGTAGGAATGCGCTTCGACACGGCCAGGAAGGTGCACATGCCGAGAAAGAAGGCCAGGGCGATGTTCTCGACGAAGACCGCTTTGACGAAGAGACTGAGGTAGGCTTCCATGGCTAGTTGTCCATCTCGATCTGATCGGTCTTGAAGGACCGCAGGACCCAGATGAAACCCCCGATGATGAAGAAGGCACTCGGTGGCAGCAGCATCAGGCCATTGGGCTCATACCAGCCCCCCACATTGGCCAGTTGGAAGACTTCGATACCGAACAGTTTCCCCGCACCAAACAGCTCACGAAGGACGGCGACCACGAGCAGTATAATGCTGTATCCGAGCCCGTTACCGATGCCGTCGATCAGACTCGATCGGACCCCCTCCTTCATGGCGAAGGCCTCGGCGCGCCCCATAACGATGCAGTTTGTGATGATCAGGCCCACGAAAACCGACAACTGTTTGCTGATGTTGAAGGCGTACGCGCGCAGTCCCTGATCGACGACAATCACCAGAGAGGCAATGATCGTCATCTGCACGATGATGCGGATGTTGGTGGGAATGTGCTGGCGGATGAGACTGACGGCACCGTTCGAGAAGGTGATGACGAAGATGACCGCCAGAGACATGACGACAGCTGTCTCCATCTTGCTCGTCACCGCCAAGGCCGAGCAGATCCCGAGGATCTGAAGGGCGATCGGATTGTCGTCGAAGATCGGTCTCAGTAGTGTGTCGCGGGCCTTACCCATGGCTCAGCCTATTCCTCCTTCAGAGCGCAGATGCTTCAGATAGGGGCCATACCCTTCTTCGCTCAGCCAGTAATGCAGCATATCATGCACGCCCCGTGCCGTGATCGTGGCACCGGACAGACCATCTACCTGCGAGTGGGCCGACGGCGACGATGGATCGACAGCGCCGCGCATGACCTGGATCGCGATGTTGCCCTCCGCGTCGAAGGCCTGCTTGCCGTTCCATTGCGCCTTCCACGCCGGGTTGTCGACCTCGCCGCCCAGACCCGGCGTTTCACCGTGCTGGTAGTAGACGAGCGAACGGATCGTCGACAGATCGTCGCGATCGATGGCCAGGAAGCCATACAGCGTCGACCACAACCCCTTGCCATACAGGGGCAGCACGATCTTGTCGACAGCGCCACGCTTGCGCACCAGATACACCGGGATATACCGCGAGCGCCGCTTGATCCCCGCCCGGTCTAGGCCTGGGTCGATCGCCGTTCCGAGTTCGTTGTCCTTGGCGGCCGAGACAAAATCGAAAGTGCTCGGATCGATATCGTCGGCGTATTGGCCGGATTGCAGGTCGACGACGCGAGCCTCGATCTGCTCAAAGAGCGCGTCGATTTCAGCCCCGTCTTCGTACAGACCGGCGGCACTGAGGATATTCTTCTTCTTGTCCGCCAGCTTGTTGGCCGCCTGTGTGGGCTTGAGCACCACCGCAGCGGCGGAGACAAGCACAGAGCACACGACGCACAGGGCGAAGGCGACGAAGAAGGTCTTGCTCATCGTGTCTTTGGCCATCAGAGATTCCTACGCGCCCTAACTCGCGCCAACATGCCTAAACAGCCGTTCGCAACGCGCGGCGTCGCACGTTGGCTTGAACGACGAGATAGTCGAAAACGGGAGCAAAGGTGTTGCCGAAGAGGATGGCGAGCATCACACCTTCGGGAAAGGCCGGGTTAACGACGCGAATCAGGATCGTCATGACACCGATCAACCCGCCGAAGAGCCATTTGCCCAGATTGGTAAAGGACGCCGACACAGGATCGGTCGCCATGAAGACACAGCCGAAGGCGTAGCCACCCAGCAGCAAGTGCCACACCGGATCCATGGCGAACATGCTGTTGGTGGTGCTGTCCACCATATGTAGCAGCGCGCCCAGGACCACGGTGGCGATGGTCATGCTCAGCATGATCCGCCAGGAGCCGATCCCGGAACCGATGAGGATCACGGCCCCGATGAGACAGGCCAGCACGGAGGTTTCACCCATCGAGCCGGGAATCGTGCCCAGGAAGGCCTGCATCTTGGTCATCGAACCGGTCAGAGCTTCCATGCCATCCGCCGGCACCTGACCCAGCGGTGTCGCCTTCGAGTAGCCGTCGACGGCGATCCACACTTTGTCGCCGCTGATCTGGGCGGGATAGGCGAAATACAGAAAGGCCCGGGCTGTCAGCGCCGGGTTGAGGAAGTTCTTCCCTGTGCCGCCGAAAATCTCTTTGCCGATGACGACACCAAAGCTGATGCCAATCGCTACCTGCCACAGCGGAATCGTCGGTGGCAGTGTGAGGGGAAAGAGGATTCCCGTCACGAGGAATCCTTCATTCACCTCATGGCCGCGAATCATGGCGAACAGGGCTTCCCAGAAACCACCGACCATGTTGCACACGAGGAAAACAGGCACGAAGAACAGAGCTCCGTGTACCAGATTCGCCAGCAGACTGGTCGGATCGTAGCCGATGCCGAAGATGTCGATGATGACGCCGCGCCAGCCGTCAGCCGACTCCATCCCCAGGTGAGCCATGGCCAGATTCGCCTGGTAGCCCGTGTTCCACATGGCCATGAAGATGCAGGGAGTCAGCCCCACGGCGACGGTGATCATCAGGCGCTTCAGATCGATACCGTCTCTTACGTGGGAGGCGTTCTTGGTGACGTCCGCGGGCGTGTAGAGAAAGGTGTCGATCAGCTCGTAGATCGGATACAGCGGCTTGAGTTTGCCGTCGTGTGTAAAGTGCGGCTCAGCCGCATCGAGCAGTTGTCGCAGAACCTTCATTTCGTCGGTTATTCCCCCCCCTCAGTGACCGGTGCACGCATGCCTAGAACTCCTTCTCGATGATTTCGAGATTGCTGCGCAGCAGAGGACCGTAGTCGGTCTTGCCCGGACAGACGAAGGTGCACAGGCTCAGATCTTCCTCATCCAACTCGAGACAACCAAGCTCCAATGCCACCTCGGCGTCACCGGTCACCAACGACTTCATCAGCGATACAGGGATGATGTCCAGGGGCATAACCGCCTCGTAGGACCCGACGGGCACGATGGCTCGGGGTGATCCGTTCGTACTGGTGGTAAAGGCAAAACGTTTTCCGGGGGTCAGCTTGGACAGGAAGATGTTCTTGATCGAAAACTTGTCGAGACCCGGCGACTGCCAACCCAGAAACTCGCGCTCGCGGCCTTCGGACAGGACACTCACCTGCAGGTGCCAGCGCCCCAGATAGTTCAGTTCGTCGGCTGCGGTTCGACCAGAGAGCACCGAACCGGAGATCACCCTCAGGTCATCGCCATCGGTCTCGTCGACCAGCAACTGGCTCAGGTTCGCACCGATGCGGGTGCGCAACAGGCGCGGATTCTTCACCGGAGGCCCTCCGAGCGCCACGACCCGCGTTGGATCGATCTTGCCCGTGAGGAAAAGCCCACCGATAGCGAGCACATCCTGATAGTTGATGAAGAAGACCGACTTCTGCTGACCCACCGGATCGATGAAGTGAATGTGTGTCCCGGGAAGTCCCGCTGGATGAGGGCCGGCGAAATCAGCGACACTCGTGTCCGCCCGGCCAGCGCCATCCGGGATCGTCGCCCCCGGCTCAGTGCACAGATGCACCTCGCCATCCGTCAGTTTCGCCAGCGCCGCAAGGCCTGTATTAAACGCGTCTTCCTGACCGGCGAGCACGACGGCAGGATCGGCGGCCAGCGGATTCGTATCAATGGCGGTGACGAAAATCGAATGCGCCACCTGGTCGGGCAGGGGCACTTTGCTGTAGGGCCTGGTTCGCAACCCCGTCCACAGTCCAGATTCGGCCAACGCCTTGCGCACTGTGTCCGCATCGAGATCTTCTGGGCGTTTGCCGCCCACCTCGAAGGCCTCTGACTCTTCGCTGCTGGCGACGTCGATCACGACGGACAACAATCGGCGTTTGGACCCACGGTGGATGGCGACGACCTTTCCACCTGCGGGGGAGGTAAAACGAATGCCCGATCGCCGCTTGTCCTCGAAAAGCAGTTGACCGATGCAGACATCGTCACCCTCTTCGACGGCCATGGTCGGACGAAGGTCGTGATAATCGGTTCCGACGACAGCGACCTGCGTCACGGGACGAGCGTCCTCGATGACTTGCTGGCATTCGCCGGTGATTGGTAAATCGAGGCCCTGCTTGATGCGGAAGGACCGCCGCTGACCCATTCGGCGCTACCTCATTTACGTTGTCGCGCAGCCACAGTCAGTGGTTCAGCGGCCTTGGGCCGCCGACGCTGGTTGGCCGGGTGCGGAAGGGTGGACAAATGGGACGCAGTACGGCTGAAAACCGACCTACTTCCGTGTCATTATTGAAGCCACGGTAGGGTAACCCCGTTCCTCTGGACTGTCAAGATGACCGCCTCGAGTGAAGCAGGCGCCCAGTGGCGGTGTCCACGGGGTAGATCCACACGACTTCAACAGAAATACGCAACCCTGCAAAAGAGATCGGTACGAATGCGACGACACACCCTGGTCGAATATTTGGTCTGCTTGCTGCTGACCATGACCGCCACGACCCTGGCCACGACCACATCGGTCGGAGCCGATTCGACTCCTCTGCCTGCAGCCCTGGTGCCGCCGGTGTTGGTCAGCGCCACTCGGCTGAGCGACGATGGTGCGCAGACTCGACACATCGTCGTGCTCGATCGCGACGAAATCGATCGTCGCGGTGCATCCTCTCTGGCAGAGCTGCTCGGTACCGTGCCCGGTTTCGATGCCCAGACGCGTGGCCCCTTCGCACAGGTCGATCTCGGGATGGATGGTGCCACCTACAGCCAGCTTGTGATCCTCGTGGATGGCATGCGCGTCAATGACCCGCAAACCGATCACCACACCTTGAATCTGCCATTGACGCCGGCCGATCTCGAGCGCGTGGAGATCCTGCACGGAGCCGCTTCCTCTGTGCATGGCGCCGATGCGGTGGGTGGCGTGATCAATCTCGTCCCGCGCACCCTGCGAGGCGTGCATCTCGACGTGGCCACGCGGCGCATCGAAGACATCGACGGCGGTGACGCGGGCACAGGGTCCGACATCCACCTGCGCGTCGGCGCAGGTAACGCAGATCGTGGGATGACCCTCAGCGGCGGCCGACTCCGTTCAGACGGTTATCGCGAAACCACCGATGCCGACGAGGACCGCCTGTTTCTGTTCGGTCACACCGAACTGGGAGGAGGAAGGCTGTCGGCACAGGGTGGCTGGCAGGACAAACAGTTCGGCGCCCGCGACTTCTACGCTCCCTTTCCGTCACGCGAATGGACCGAGGCCCGCCTGGCCAGCGCCCGCTACGAACGCCCCGTGGGCGCCAGCCTGGCCTCAGGCCGCGTTTTTCTGCGCCGTCACACAGACCGCTTTGTGCTGATCGAGACCGACCCCTCCGTGTACGAGAACAATCACACCAGCTGGTTGCGTGGTGGTGAGGCCCATGTTCGTAGAGCCGCGGCAGGTGGACAAGCCGTCGTCGGTGGCGAGTGGACGCAGGAGGAAATCGACAGCAACAACCTCGGACAGCACACACGCAATCGCTGGGGAGGCTTCGTCGAATACGGCACATCTCGTGGTGCCTGGCACATCAATGCCGGCCTGCGCGCCGACCATCAGGAACAGACCGGCTGGGAGGCGGCCCCGAGTCTGAGCGTCGCCCGCCGGCTCGACGAGATGACCCGTGTCTATGCCAGTGTCGCCCGCTCCTACAGGGCGCCGTCCTTCACCGAGTTCTACTACAGCGATCCCAACAACGTGGGCAACGCCGATCTGGCCGCCGAACGGGCCTGGCAATACGAGATCGGTGCCTCATCCGTCACCGCCGAGACACACGTCGCCGGAGCGATATTCCTGCGCCAGGAGAACGATCTTGTCGATTACGTACGCGCCACGGACACACCGCCCTGGGCAGCACAGAATCTGGGCGAAATGAGGACGCTCGGTGTTCGTGTGAATGGCGCACGATCTATCGGCCCCATCGACACCCGCCTCGGCTACACCTACATCGACAAAGAACAGACCCTGGCCTCCGGCATGCAGTCCAAGTATGTCTTTTCCCACCCGCGGCATCAGACCAATGTCACCCTCCATCACAAGTTGCCTGCCCTGATCAGCGCCCATTGGCAGATCCTGGCGCGCGAACGACTCGACCCCCTCGACGACTACGCCCGTGTCGACCTGCTGCTGCGTCGGCCCATCGAATGGGGAGAGGTGCGCCTTCGAGCGGCAAACCTCTTCGACGCCACCTACGAGGAGATCCTCGGCGTGCCCTTGCCCGGCCGCTGGCTCGGCGTGGAGGCCAGTGTAGACCTCTAATTTACAGGTGTGGCGAGGTCTCCCCGGCGGCCCATGAAGTACCGATTGACGCCAAAACCCATCGCCTGGAAGAGTTCGGAGCTCGCCTGGTTCGTGCCTTCGATGGCCGTGCCGGCATAGTGCGCGTCTGCTGTAGCCGCTAGCGACAAGAGCTCGTCCGACACCTCGGCAATTCGGACACTCCAGTCTTGTTCTTTGGAACAGAAGAGTCGCTGGCACTCGGCGTGTAAGGCAGCCTCATCTCCGAGCAACGGAAGATCTGGACTGGCCTCCGTCCAGTACTCCCTTGCCATCTCCGAGAGTGTGGTGATGTGCGTGTCGTCCGCTGTGAGAATCCTCGTCATCTCCCTCTTCCTGATCTCAGAACTTGCCGTTCTCGTTCTTCCATTCTGACCGCGGCGGGACGGCTTCGGTGGTGTCCAAATGCTCGACGATCTTCCCTTCTGAGAGTCGAAAGAGATCGTAGAACGAGGTGTGGACGCCGTCCAGCCTGCCCTTACAGACCGACAGCACAAAGCACCCGTCGGCCAGCAAGCGGTGGTTCTTCTGATACTGGATGATGGCATTCCCGTCGGCCGCCCGCCTATCGAGTGCCTCCCGCAGCGATGCCACGCCGTCACCGATGCCGGGATTGTGTTCGGTGTAACCCACGCGATCCACATAGTGCTCAAGTTGCTCAAGTTCGCCGCGGATGAGCACGTCAACCTGCAGGAGCTGTGTCAGCGTATCAAGCAGTTCATGTCGCCTCCCGCAGGCACTGGCTGAGCAGATTCATCGCCACCTCGGCGAAGCGCCACATATTCTGTTCACGGTCTGTGAGACCCGTTTCGATCGTGACAGCTCTCTCGATCGGCCCCGATACGCCGATGCAACTGTGCCCCGGTGCGTCACCGTATCGATTGCCCGTGGGACCGGCAGCACCCGTCTCACCGATTCCCCAGTCGGCGCCCAGTCGCCCCCGAGCAGCGCGAGCCAGATGCAGGGCGTGGGTCTCGGTAGCGGCGCGCGCCTCGTCCATCGCCTCGGTAGAAATGTCCATCAAGACTCGCTTGGCATCGCTCGTGTAGACGACACCACCCCCCTTGAAGTAGGCCGATGCACCGGGCACAGCCAACAAGGCGGNGCTGATCAGACCACCACCCGAGGACTCTGCCACGGCCACCGATTGTCCGCTCTTCTTCAGCAAACCCTCGACAACGGATCCAAGCTCGGNAAGCTGTCGTGCACTCATTTCGTTCTCCTCACCAACCTGCAATTCGGGATTCTCTCTCTACTTGACTATGTTAATGACCACACAGCNCAGCGACGCCAGTTAAGCACGACTGGACCGCGAGCCCCACGCCTCAGAAACCCTGAGGTCGGTTGCTCGGCACCGAACCGGAGTTTCACAATGGCAGAGGTTGATCGCCAAGCGGATGNCGGCGCCGAAGGCGAAGAAGAGCCTGGAATACCGNCAATGCAAAAGGTGGCGATTCTCTTCGTCGCTCTNGGCCAGGAGNCCTGTGGAGAGGTCATGAAGTTCCTCTCCGATCATGAGATCGAAGAGATCACCCAGGCGGTCGCCAACCTCAAGACCGTCAGCGTCGAGATGCAGGACGAGGTCCTGGAGGAGTTCGAGCATCACCTGCTTGCTGGAGAGTGGGTGTCGCAAGGTGGTATGGACTTCGCCCGTGGTGCTTTGGAGCGTGCGGTCGGCCCTCGCCGTGCGCAGGAGATCCTCGACAGGGTCTCCAGCACCGTCTCCTCCGGTTTCTACCTGCTCAAGAACGTGGCGCCTGAACAGGTGGCACCCTTCATCTCGCAGGAGCATCCGCAGACGATCGCCCTGATTCTGTCCCAGCTGGAGCCCGCTCAAGCCTCCGGTATTCTCTCGCAGTTGCCCGAGCGTATGCAGGCGGATGTGGCGTATCGCGTCGCCACGATGGAAAACATCACACCCGCTGTCCTGAAAGAAATCGAAGACGCCCTCGAAGCGTCACTGCGTGACATCCTGGGTGGTAACCAGGACGTAGGTGGCCCGAAGGTCGTAGCAGACATTCTCAACCTTACCGGTTCCAGTGTCGAGAAGAACGTGCTCGACCAGATGGACGGTCAGGATCCGGAAGTGGCCGAAGCGGTGCGCAACCTGATGTTCACCTTCGCCGACATCAACAAGCTCACCGATCGTGAGTTGCAGATTCTGCTGCGCGAGGTGGACCAGAAAGACCTGGTTATCGCGTTGAAGGCGGCCGAAGAGGAACTGAAGGACAAGATTCTCGGCAATATGTCAGAGCGTGTGCGCACATTTGTCACGGAGGAGATGGAGTTTCTTGGTCCCATGCGTTTGAGCGAGGTGGAAGAGGTGCAGCTGCGGATTGTGCAGCAGGTGCGTCAGCTCGAAGAGCAGGGCCAGATTACGATCGCGAGCGGGGACGCCGACGACTCCTTCGTCTAAGACCGTCGCTTTACGAAGCGCAGATCTCAAGAGGTGAATCGGCTCCGGGTGCCATGCGCATTCGGAGCCTTTTCTGTTGTGAGGTGCGTCTTGGTGTGTCGGTCGGTCCCTCGGATGCCTTCGGCGTCTGTGCGCCTTCGATCGATGGTGGGTCACTGCTGGCAGGTGGCGCAGCGGGTTGTCGAGTCCGACGGGCTCTGAGTCCTCTGAATTCTGATACGGGGTATGGGCGGCGCTGATGACGCCTACGGCATGCCGAGGGACCGATCGACAGCAAGGTCACTTGTGTGAAGCGTTTCACACTGTTGTGTGACATCGGTGCCAATGGCCAGAGGATGGTGGCATTTTCTCTGAGGCGAGACTGCTGGTCTGTTCCTTGCAGTCGGATGCGGCATGCCCACTGTCGCGTATCGTCGTCGCAAGCCTGAAACCGAGCCCCTGTATCGGGCGATGTCTCGCCACCTGGAGACGTTTCTGGCACAGCTGCAGGCAACAGACCGCCAACTGCCACGGCACGTAGCGCAGGAAATGTGGGCTTACCTCGAGTGCGGCATTCTCGCTCATGGGTTTCTGCGAGTACGGTGTGAAGACTGCGGCGAGAGTCGGATCGTGGCGTTCTCCTGCAAGAAAAGGGGTTCCTGTCCCAGTTGCATGGG
>PATE01000061.1 GCA_002712305.1 Gemmatimonadota bacterium
ACTGTCGGCTTCCTCAGTGGGTCAACGTATCGGGTCGTGCTCGATAGCGAATTGCGCGGCCCTCAGGCCGCCGGTGAGATCGATTGGAGCTTCCGCACCCAGATCCCCGAGGTCGTGTCGACGACGCCGACAGATGCGGCGTCGATAACCTCGGACCCGCGTCGCATCAGCGTCACCTTCTCCAGTCCCGTCGACTCGGCGGGCAGAGCGCCGCGGAATTTCCGCCTCGCCCGCGGGGGACGCCCCCTGGTGTTAGCGGCCAACGAGTTCCTCTACGATCCTGCCACCTTCACGGTGTCGCTCCCGTCGGTCGATCTCGTATCGGGATCCGAATACACCGTCGCCGTCAGTGGTCGGATTGGTGGTCCTCAATCCGCCCTTACCGACCACCTCTTTACCTTCAGGACTGAGATCCCCACCGTTTCTTCTACAGAGCCGGCTGATGGCGACGAAGGCATCGGTACCTCCCAGGGATTGATCAGCGTCGACTTCTCCAGTCCCATCGCCAACCAGAGCGCCGAGGGTTTCTCCTTGCGCAGTCGATCTCTCGACGCGGCGGACACGACCTTCGTCGTTCTCCCGATTACGGGCTTTGGCGCCGACTCGACGCAGACCCACATCAACTTTGCCCCAGAGGGCGGGTTCCGTGCCTTTACAGAGTATGAGGTCATCGTCGACCGCAGGGCCCTCGGACCGCTGGCGGAAGAAGGCTTCTCCTGGCGCTTCTCCACGGCCCCCCGTCTGACGAGCATCAGCGACGGCGGCACGGTGAGCAATGCCGATGGCAGCATCCAACTCTATCTACCTCCGAATGCGCTTTCCGGCTCAGATGGCGAGATCGCCATCTCGCCCGTAACAGCTGACGACGGGGCTGGGCGTCCTGTGGCGTCGCAGCAGACGCAGGTGGGCCCCGCTTATCGGATCGATGCAGGTTCGGCGACGCTCCGCAAGCCGGCGACGCTGACCATCGGTTATGACACGGACGACCTGGCGGGGCCAACGCAGCGAGATTGGGGATCTTTGCTCTGGCCGATGGCGATGTGTGGACGCGCGTCGGAGGCACCGTCGATGAGGCGGCGCGGACAGTGACGACGACAGTGCCGGCCCTGGGAACCTTCGGTGTCTTCGAGGATACTGGTGCCGGCCTGGGGTCGTTGGCCGTCGCAGATGTCGACTGTCAGCCACGCGCCTTCACGCCCGCGGGCGGCCAATTGCGCGATCGGACTGATATCAGCTTCGACCTGAGTGCGCCGGCCGACGTGACCGTGCGAGTGTATAACGTCAGCGGCCGCGTCGAGCGAGTCCTGAGCCGTGATCGTGCCATGGCACCAGGACGAAATACCATAGTCTGGGACGGTCGAGATGACGACGCCGATGTCGTCGCCAGCGGCCTCTATGTCGTCGTCGTCAGTGTAGCTGGCGCGCAGGCGGAGAAGGTGGTGGCCGTTGTACGCTGAGTGGAAACAGGCTGGATGCCGCCGGATGGGTCGCCATGCGTTGGCTTTGATCGTGGGTAGCGTGCTCACAGCACCCGCCACTTGGGCGCAGCTGTCAGATGTGTCCAGTGCCAGTGGAGCCGACAATGCGGGTCTGTACAGCCCGGGTTTTGCGTGGGGTGACTACGACGCCGATGGCGATCTCGACCTCTACGTCACCAATTGGGCGACGGCTGTGTCCTTTCCATCGAACAAGCTGCTGAACAACGGCGGCGACTCGACCTTCTCCGATGTGGCACCTGCCCTGGATGTCGACAACGATCAGAACAGCATCGGCGCCACGTGGGCTGACTACGACAACGATGGTGATCTCGACCTGTATGTCGTGGATTTCTTCGCTCAGGACTATCTCTATCAAAGCCAGTCCAATGGCACTTCGTTCAGCGAGGTTGGCCGGCGTCAAGGATTGGTGGACCTGACCAAGGCCGGCAACTCGACCTCTGCCGCCTTCGGTGACGTAGACAACGACGGTTGGCTCGATCTGTACATCGGGAAGTTTTACCACGACAACGAGTTATACGTCAGCCGTGGCGACGGTAGCGGCCCCGTCACCTTCGACCGTGTCGACGACCTGGGTGTCGGAGATCGACGTGATACGGCCGGTTTTGACTGGGTCGATATGGACAATGACGGTGATCTCGACCTCTACGTGGTCAATCGCGATCAGGAGAATGCCCTGTATCGCAATGACCTGGCCGATGGTGGCCCCTTCACCGAAGTGGCCTGCGCCCTCAGTGTGGCAAGCACCGAGATCGGCCAGGCTGGAGCGTGGGCCGACTACGACAACGATGGCGACCTCGACGTGTTCGTCGCCAATGTCGGTGCCAACGCGCTCTACCGGAACGACGGCGGCACGACTTTCGTCAATGTCGCTGCGGCGGCCGGTGTCCGTCAGAGTGGTTCTGGCTGGATCACGGCGGCAGCTGCCTGGGCAGACTACAACGGTGATGGTTTCTCAGACCTGTATCTGGCCAGCGGTGGAGACGAGCAGTTCCAGCCTGATCTGTTGTTTGTCGGAGGTGAAACGGGCGTCTTTGCCGATTCGACGGCCTCTGCCGGATTGCCGACATCCGTGACAGCTCAACTGTCTACGGGGTGGGCGGACTTCGACGGCACAGGCACTCCCGATCTCTATGCGACGAATGGGTTTGGTCCCTACGGCCCGGGGAACCGGTTGTTCCGCAATGATCGCAGCCCGGATACGTTCCTCCGCGTGCTCGTTCGTGGCGTCGGCCCCTCCGCAGGCGGCGCAAATCTGGCCGCCATCGGTGCCCAGGTTCGATTGATCGACGCGGCCAGCAATGACACGGTCGCCTACCAGCAGGTGCTTCCCAAGACGGCACTGATCCGGACCGTCGAATCGGACGGCGTCACGGCTGCCGCTGCTGAGATCATCTTTGGCGCACCGGCGGGGCCCTACAACGTACACGTGAGGTTCCCCGGAAACGACGTACCGATCACGCGTGGCGTTTTTGTGGGTGGTGAGGTTGTCATCATCGACGAGGAAGTCTTCGGCGGATGACACGAATCTTCGACACCCTCCGGCAAACGCGTGCCTCCACATGGGCAGCTACCCTGCTGATCGCCGGTAGTGCGTCCCTCGTCGAGGGTGCCGCATCGCGGCAGACGGATATTGGTGTGCGCGCCATCGGCATGGGCGGTGCCTATTCTGCTGTTGGGGCAGATGCGAGCGCCATCCGCTGGAATCCAGCGGCCATCGCCACACTACAGCGGCAGGAGATCCTGGGCACGTATACAGATCGCTATGGCCTGGGTTTGAACGAGTCCTATATGGGGTATGTCCTGCCGATTACTGATGCTCACGCCGTCGGCCTGGACTGGTTCCACCGGGGGTTCGACGACGTCAGCGGTGGTCTGGGCCTGAATTCCGGCCACAATCTGATGAGCGTCGCCTATGGATATCGCAATGGGATCGCCGCCCTCAAGCCCTACATCGGCAATACCGCCATCGGTGGTACGCTGAAATACATCACCCAGGATGCCGATCTGGATGGGCGTTCGGTGATGTCTGCCTCCGGTCTGGGGTTCGATCTGGGTCTGCTGGCCCCCCTGCCCCGCGGATTCCGCCTGGGCGTGGCCATTCAGGATCTGGGCGGAACCTCCATCGAACACGATGGTGGGGTGAGCGAACAGATTTTTGATGCGCGTTGGCGAATTGGCATCGCTCACAAACCGGTCGAGGGCCTCACGCTGGCGGCCGACGTCGATGATCATCTGCGTCTGGGCGCAGAGTATTGGATCCGGGGTCAACTGGCCCTGCGTGCCGGGCTGCGCACGGTGTTGGATACACCCGAATCTCGAGGTGACGCGACGACACCGAGTGTTGGCTTTGGCGTGAAGTATCGTTTCGCTACGCTCGAATACGCCTACGAGCAGCATCCTGTCCTCGACGCGACGCACTACACGTCGTTGTCGCTGGCCTACAACTCGAAGATCGTCGAGATCAAGGACGCAACGGTCCGGCCAAATCCGATCTTCCGGTCTCTGTATCCACACTATCAGGAGTCGGAGTTCTTCGACGTCGTCCTGTCGAACTCCTCGCCACAGCCTCTGGATGTGACCGTGGGACTCATGCTCCCTCGGACGATGAGTGTTCCCCATACGGAACGCGTCACCCTGCCTCCGCAGAGCACGGAGAAGTACTCTTTCTCCGTCACCTTCGATCCAGACCTGTTCAACGAACCCGACGCGTACTACGACAACTTTGTTACACCGATCGTGTCGGTGACGTATCAGCGAAATCGGCGGGAACAACGACTCGAAAAACAACTCGAGCGCGTCTACGTCGCCGGCAAGGGCAAACTTAGTTGGAATGTCCCGGGAATGGCGGCCGCCTTTGTGACCCCCGCCGATCTGGCTGTGGCCGGGTTCGCTCGGGGTTTGGTCTCCCGATACGACGACATCCTTTCGGGCAGATTCAATCACTCCAACCTGGGCAAAGCGGCGATCCTCTACGACGCGCTGGGTGTGTATCGATTTACCTACCAGGCCGATCAGAAGACACCCTTCGCCAGTATCTCTGACGATCGAACCATCTTCGACACGGTTCAGTATCCCAGTGAGATGCTGTCAAAGCCCGAGGGAATCGACACGAAGATCGGCGACTGTGACGATCTGACCGTCCTCTATGCCTCGCTGCTGGAAAACCTGTCCATCGACACGGCCTTCCTCGAAGCCAATGAGCCGGGCAGAGGCCACATCTATCTGATGTTCGATGCGGGCATCCATCCAGATCAGGCGGAAGATCACTTCACCAGCCCTGCCGAGTACGTCGAGTGGGAAGGCCGAATCTGGATTCCCGTCGAAACGACCATGGTGGGTTTCACCTTTGGTGATGCGTGGCGACAGGGCGTGGGTGAATACAAGAGACTTGAGCCGCGAGGTCTGATCAATCAGGTCTACGTGCAGAAGTGGATGCAGACCTACAAGTCAGCTGTGTTGCCGGCCGTGGACATCGAGCTTCCCGGTGTGGTGGCCATCGACAGCCTCATGATGCGGGATCTGGATTTCTTCGATCGCCGCACCGACGAGATCGCCTTAGGTTCGGTCACCTCCCTCGACACCCCGCAGGGCGCCTACGATGCAGGTGTCGCCTATCTGAGGGCCAACCACCTCGAGAAGGCGTCCGCCATGTTCCAACGAGCCCTCGGGATGGATGCGCGGCATGCGGATGCTCTCAATGCCCTGGGCGTCATCGACACCCGACGCGGCGACTACGACCTAGCCCTTGATCGCTATCGCGAGTCGCTGTCCTACGTAGAGGATAATGGCGTCCGCATGAACATCGCCCTCACCTACTATCTGATGGGCGATCGCGAACAGGCGGACATTTTCTACGAAGAGGTCGTTTCTCTCGACGGCACCTATGGGGAGCTGTTCGACTTCCTCGCCGGAGTGGGTGATGCGGCCGAATACTATGAGATTGGCGCCAGCTACCTGCGTCAACTGCGACTGGAACAGGCATCGGAACAGTTCGAACTGGCCATCGGCGCCGACCCCCAGTATGCAGACGCCATCAACGCGGCCGGGGTCGTCCACGCCCGACAGGGCCGCCCGGACGAAGCGCTTGCCGCCTTCGAACGCGCCTCTGAGATCGAGCCAGATCGACCTGGATTCCGGATCAATGTCGCCCTCGCCCATCATCTGTTGGGTGATTTCCAGACGGCTGACGTGGTTTACCGCCAGGTGGTCTCCGAGGACGAAACCTACGCCGGACTCTACGATTTCCTCGCTGCCACCGAGACGGCCGAGGAGAGCTACCGAATCGCCACTGGCTACATGCAGCAGAAGCTGTGGGGCAAGGCCCTCGAGCGCCTTGAGCGGGCCATCAAGGCGGGGACGACGGATGCCGACATCTTCAACGCCCGAGGCGTCGTGCTGACTCGACTGCTCCGTCATGATGAAGCCTTTGCCTCGTTCGAACGTGCCGAGTCGATGGATGCGAGCCAGGCCGGATATCGGCTGAATATGGCGATCGTCCGACATCTGCAGGGACGTCGCCATGAAGCGGCGGTCCTCTATCAGCAGGTTGTCGAGATGGAACCGGCCTATGAGGGGTATCTCGATCTGGGCCCATAGGCCGTTCCAACAAAAGAATCGGAATTGGGCGACGTGATCTGTATCATACTTATGGATCCTGAGATTGCCGATCTTTTGTGTAGACAGTGAGCGAAATGAGGTCTGGCCGTTGCCAGGCATTCGCCCTTGAGATGGATCGAAAATCAACTCCACGGGCGGTTGATCCCCCGAGTGGGAGGAGAGAACCATGAAACTGACGTTGAAACTGCTGACACTGGCTCTGATGACGGCCCTGCTTGTCGTGCCTGTCATGGCCCAGGAGGATGAGCAGGCTGCAACTGCCACCTCCACTGAGGTAGCTGGCTCTGACGAAGAGCTTGATGACGAGTGGCTGAACACGGTGTGGACTCAAGTCGACGACATGGTCAAGGAAGAGGAGCACAAACTGCAGGAGACGGTCACCGTCGCCGGCGTGCGTGGCGCTGAGGCTGAAGACTCCATCCTTGATCGCCTCTACTACAAGGGGGCCAAGCGGTATCCGAGCCAGGACAAGCTGAACAAGGCCATTGAAACTCTGCGCGAGGCACTGGCCGCCGCACCGCGCGGCGAGAATGCTCCCATGCAGAAGTATTTCATCGCCCAGTGTTATGAGAAGCTCGGCCGGACCAGCGACGCCCGGACATACTACGGTCACGTCACCAAGGATCATCCCAATACGACGTGGTCGAAGAAGGCCCAGGCTGATCTGGACAGACTGACGACCCAGTAGTCAAGACCGCCACGGCTCGCCCTGGCGATTGATTGGGCAACTGAAAGGGAGGAGTGGCCCCCGGCCACCCCTCCTTTTTCTATATTTCCACACCTGACCCGTCACCCATTCCCGATTTCCGATCGCACTCATGGCTGAAGCGGGTAACACCGAAGAACGTATCCAGCTGATCCTCGGTCCCGTCGTGGGCCTGCTCATCTTCCTGTTCTCCTTGACGGAGATCTACGAGCGGGCGGAACTGGTGACCTACGACTCGCGCTTCAACGTGCGCAATTCACTGTTCGGTCCACCGCCCATGAATCCCAATCTGGGCACCATCGACATCGATCTGGAAAGCATCGAGGCCGAGGGACGCTACCAGGATTGGACACGAGATAAGTACACCGAGGTCGTGCGTCTGCTGGACGACTATGGAGCGCGGCTGGTCGGATTCGATGTGTTCTTCGTAGAGCCGTCGACGAATCTGGTCTCGGCCGATCAGATTCAGGCACTCAGCCGAATCGACGAAAAGAGTATCAACGACCTGCTGGCGCGTTCCGACCACGATGAACTGTTCCGCCAGACGATTCTCGACGCAGGGAATGTGTATCTGGGCCAGACGATCGTCGTGCCCCATGGCGAGCTGAGTGCCGAGGAGATCCAGAAACATCTCGAGCCACTGAGTGAGGACAAGCAGAGAGCCCTCGACGCGATACGGGGGCGCTCACCGGGTCTGGCCAAGGATGCGCAGAACACCGTGTGGCGAGGGTACGACTTCGATCCGCCCTTGATGTCTCTTCGCGATGCGGCTCGCGGTTTTGCCTACGCTCAGACGGTACCCGATGTAGATGGCGTCCGACGACGGTTCCCTCTGGTCTACCGGTATGAGGATGTCCTGTTCCCGTCCCTGGCCCTGGCCATGGCTGCCGATGTTTTGCAGGTCCCGATCAAGGACATCGTCGTTGAACCGGGCGATCACATTCTTCTTCCTGGGGCAAAGCTGCTCACCGGGGGTGTCGAGGACGTTGAGATCCCCATCGACCGCTTCGGCAATATGCACGTCAACTGGGCGGGTCGGTGGGAGAATACGTTTACCCACTATCCCCATTTCACGATCCGTGAAGCCGCCTGGCGCCAGGATCGCCAGTCCCTGCTCGATGACATGAAGGCGCGAGTTGCGGCGGATCCCGCCCTGCGAAATCCGCGAGCACTTCTGAAGGCGCTGACACAGGCTGGCTATGGCGATCGCGATTTGCTGCTGACGGCATTGCGCGCCTACCTCGCGTCGTCAGAGATGGAGAGCGCCCTGCGAGCCAATGCAGATATCACGGCGACGGACTTCTGGAAGAAGAAGGGCATCGCCGAACCGACCGAGACGCTGTCGCTGATCTTCGAAAAGGTGCAGCTTACAAATGCGGCGGCGGCCCTGATCGAGAGCGACCCAGGCATCGCCTTCGAAGGGCTGCAGGGAAGCTTCCCGGATGCGGATCAGGGCGAGTTGCGTCAGAGCGAATACTACGTGCGTTCCGTGCTGGCCGATGGCGTGGTGCCCGACAGCGCTCGCCCCCTGTATTTCTATCCCTTTCAGAAATACCAACCCCGCAATGGCGCTTCGGCCTTCGTGAGCCCGGATGACGTTGAGGGCAAGATCCTGTTCTATGGACTCACCGCACCAGGCACAACCGACCTCAATGTCACGCCCGTGCAGGGAAGTTATCCCATGGTCGGAATCTACCCGAACGTGCTGAATACGATTCTCGAGGGAATCTTCATTCAGCGCATGCCAGCCTGGAGCGATGCGTTGCTCATGTTCGCCCTGGGCATGTTGCTGTCCCTCGTCGTACCACGGATGCGCGTGCTGGCTGGGGCAGGCGTCGTTTTAGGCATCGTCATTCTGTATTCAGCGATCGCTTTCTTCAGCTTCACTCACGCGGGCTGGTGGCTCGAGTTCGTGGCGCCCCTCATGACCCTCGTCGTCGGCTATCTGGTACTCACCATTTACGGATACATCATCAAGGAGAAGGAGAAGGAGTTCGTGCAGGGCGCCTTCGGTCACTACCTGTCGCCTGCCGTCGTCGACCAGATCATGACGAATCCTGACATGATCGGGCAACTCGGTGGTGAAGAGCGGGTCATGACGGCGTTCTTCTCGGACATTGCCAGTTTCTCCACGATCTCCGAATGCCTCACACCCGCCGAATTGGTGAATTTCATCAACGAGTATCTGTCGGATATGTGCGACATCATCGAGAAAGCCGGCGGCACCATCGACAAATTCGAAGGTGATGCCATTGTCGCATTCTTCGGCGCTCCCCTGTACTACGATGATCATGCGGTCCGTGGCTGCATGTCGTGTATCGATCAGCAGCGGGCGATGACGCAGTTGCGCGAGCGATGGCGGGTTGACGGGGCGCTGCCATCGGCCCTGGCTGACCTGCGCGACCGCTGGGACCAACAGGGTCGCCCCTTCTGCCACGTTCGGATCGGGCTGACTGCCGGACCGATGGTGGTGGGCAACATGGGATCGCGCACGCGCACAGACTATACCATGATGGGAGATACGGTGAATCTTGCCGCGCGCTTCGAGTCGGGGCAGAAGATCTACGGTACGGGCATCATGGTGAATGAAGCGATCTACGATCAGGTAAAAGACCTGGTAGAGGGTCGGCGTCTCGACTATATCCAGGTCATGGGCAAAGAAGAGCCGGCCACAGCATATGAGATTCTCGAACGCAAGGGCGAGATCTCAAGCGAACAGTCCGACTTGCTCGCGTTGTATCATCAAGGGCTCGAGTTATACGATCGTTTTGAGTTTGCTGAGGCCAAGACCCGATTCGAAGAGGCGCTGAAGGTCCTGCCCGACGATGGACCGAGTGCGCTGTATGCGGATCGGTGTGAAGACTACGCGGAGAATCCGCCTGAGGACCTGGTCTTCCAGGCCGACAGCAAGTGATGGCCGCACCTTTGCAGTCCCGGCCCAACCTGCGCATCTTCTGGGTTTGCGAACCTGTCAGCCTGCAGCTCGAATGGATGCTCCCGGTCGACCCCACAGCCAGCCTGTGACCCGCTGTCCGCGAATCGTTGTCGTCGGCTTGCTGCTGACGATGGTGGTCTTTGACGCTTGTTCGGGTCGTCGTGCGCAGCTGGCCGAACGGCTCGACTCCACCGATGCCGAGTTGCGTGCCGATCAGGAAGCCCTGCGCAAAGAGCTGGCCTCTCAGCATTTGCGCCAGCAGCTGCTGGCGGAGCGATTGCGGCAGGCCGAGGAAGAACTCGTGAGGCTCCGGGCCCAGATGCTGGTCGCTGGGGAACGACCGAAGGGGCTCGGCCGTCGATCGAGTGGAGCGTCGACGCCTTCTCAGGCTGCAACCGGTGGATNCGCTGCCGCCTCGAAGGCTACGACCACCGTCGATCCTGCGGCGTTGTATGAGAAGGCTCGAGCCCACTTTGGCGAACGACAGTATGGCCCCGCCCTGGAGCTGTTCGCACAGATCGTGACAGAGGCACCGAAAAGTGCTCAGGCGGACAACGCCCAGTATTGGATCGGCGAGTGCCACTATGGGGAGGGCCGATTCCGGCGCGCCCTGCAGGCCTTCGGCCAGGTGCTTGCCTACAAAAAGACTGAGAAAGACGACGACGCGCAGTTGAAAATCGCACGATGTCATCTGGCCCTTGGGGAGAAGGATCAAGCGATTGCCGCTTTCCAAGGCCTTCTAAAGACATTTCCCAACAGCGAATACGTAGGTGCTGCGCGGCGCGAGCTCCGTTATCTGGAGGGACCGTGAGACGACTGCTCATCGTTGCATGGTGTGGATGGTTCTGCCTCTCCTCCACACCGGTTGTGGCGCTGATGCCCAGCAACCTCGACCTGCTCACCGAGGCCGCTGAAGCGGCGGTGCGCGATGCGCTGGGCAAAGTTCCCCTTGCTGGGNGGCAGGACGGATGGCAGACTCCTGTGCTGCTGGAGGCTCAGGACGATCACGACGCCAATTGGCTTGTGGAACAGCTCCTGGTAGAGCAACTTCTCATCGCTGGCTTGCCGATCACGACGGCGGCGGAAGGAACAGATCTGCAGGGCCCGCGGCTGAGCTATCGAGTCGTCGACCTGGGGATCAGCGGCAAGGGGCGTCTCTTGTCAGGTGCCGTCGAGCGCCGCTGCCATGTCACCGTAGGTCTTCATTTCAGCGACAACGGCGAACTTGTGTCCGTCGGGGAGGCCAAGGCGGAACTCGCCGATGTGATACCCGGCAATCAACTCGAGGCTCTTCAGCATTCGAGTCATAAGTTCGCAGACACCAATCTCGAGAAACGCTCTTGGGAGCGCTTCGCCGAACCGGTGATCGTTACCACCGTGCTCGGCAGTCTCATCTACCTCTTTTTCTCCAATCGCTGATGCTCGCAACCAGACTGTCGTCACCGACTCAACGTTTCATCCTCATGGGCTTATCGTGTCTTCTGCTGGCAGGTTGTGCCGCCAAAGAAGTACCCGAGGTCCACGGGCCCCAGTATTTCTATGACAAGGGCACCCAGGCGTTGGCCAAGAAGCGCTATCTTGAGGCGATTGAAAACTTCCAGCGGTTGGTCAGCAACTTCCCGGGTTCGGCCCTGGTCTCTGACGCCCAGTATCAGTTGGCAGAGTCCTACTACGGCATGGAAGACTTCGTCAACGCCGTCTTCGAGTACCAACGACTCATCGACACCTACCCGTCCAGCGAATGGGCCGACGAAGCTGCCTTCCAGATCGGCGAGGCTTTCTTCGAACAGCGACGGCGACCTGAATTGGATCAGTCTGAGACCTATGAGGCGCTGACCGCGTATCGCCGCTTTCTCGAAGACCACCCGAGCAGCCNCATGGTCAGTGTTGCTCAGGAACGCATCGTGGCCTGCCGCGAGCGCCTGGCGAAGAAGGAATTCCTCGGCGCTCAGTTGTATCACCGTCAGGGACACCTGGAAGCGGCGCGAATGAGCTACGATCAGTTGCTGCTCAGCTTCCCCGATACGGACTGGTATCTACAGGGACTTGCGCACCTCGGCCTTCTGGANCGAGATGAGGGTGGACTCGAAGCAGCACGTCTGCATTGGCAGCAAGTCGTGGACAACACCCAGGATGATGAGTTGCGCGCTCAAGTGCAGGGCTGGCTCACGGACCTGGACACGCCGTAATCCCGCAGTGGGAGAGCGACTCGGTGTCCTGGGCGGCACCTTCGACCCGATTCACTGTGGCCATGTGTTGCTCGCCCTCAGCGTCCGCGAACTACTCGACCTCGATCGAATTCTGTTCATCCCCGCCGCCGACCCGCCGCACAAGCGATCCGATGAGATCACCGATGCCATCCATCGCTGGAGAATGGTCGAGTTGGCACTGGAAGGGCTCGACGTGCTGCAACCTTCACGTCTTGAGATCGATCGAGGCGGCACGTCGTACACGGTGGAGACCCTCCGACACCTGAGATCCGATCATGATGGCGCCGAACTACACCTCATTATCGGCGCCGACAATGTTTGTGATTTGAGTACGTGGCACGACCCGGAAGGGATCTTGCAGATCGCTCGCGTCGTGGCCGGGGCACGGCGGCAGTCGGGTGTCAGTGATGATGACCGATTCGCCGACCGGATCATCCACCTCGACACTCCCCTTTTTGAAGTGTCTTCCACGACGGTGCGCCAACGGCTGCGCAATCACCAGCCCATTCGCTACCTGGTTCCACCCAGCGTGGAGAGCTATATCCTCGACAACGGCCTCTACGGCACCGGTGATTCATGACAAGCCCGTTTTTCACACATCTTGAGTGCACTCGCACCGGCGCGCGATACGATCGCGAAGAGTTACACAATCTCTCCGAAGTGGGCGCTCCGCTGTTTGCCCGCTATAACCTGGCCGGTGTCGCCCTGTCGGTGTCACCCCAGGATCTGAGCCGACGCACCGCACAAGGGATGTGGCGCTACCGCGAGATCATGCCCTTGCGTCCCGGTGACACGCCAGTCACACTGGATGAAGGATCGACACCACTGCGGTCTGCGCCCCGACTCGCCGCTGCGTTGGAGCTGTCACGGTTGTGGATCAAGGATGAATCCACCAACCCTACAGGATCCTTCAAAGCACGGGGTCTATCGGCGGCCGTCACCGCCGCTGCTGCCAGAGGTGCACGGAAGCTGGCGATCCCCACCGCCGGCAATGCAGGGGGTGCTTTGGCCGCGTACGCCGCCGCTGCAGGGTTGGAGTGCCACGTCTTCATGCCACGCGACACCCCCCGAGCGTTTCAACTGGAAGTCATCTCTTGCGGAGGTCACCTCGAGTTGGTGGATGGACTGATCTCCGACTGCGGCCGGATCGTGGGCGAGCGCAAGCAAGAGGACGGTTGGTTTGATGTGTCGACGCTGAAGGAGCCCTACCGCGTCGAGGGCAAGAAGACGATGGGATACGAGCTGGCCGAACAGTTCGGGTGGCGTCTGCCAGATGTCGTCATCTACCCCACCGGGGGCGGTACGGGGCTGATCGGAATGTGGAAAGCCTTCGAAGANCTGGAACAGCTTGGATGGCTTGCTCCGGGCCAGCGCCCGCGAATGGTGTCGGTTCAGGCCAGTGGTTGTGCGCCCATCGTAAGGGCCTTCGAAGCCGGCGAGGAATCGGCGACGCCTTGGGAGAATGCTGAAACGTGCGCTTCCGGGCTGCGGGTCCCCGGTGCCGTCGGCGATTTTCTCATGCTGCGAGCCTTACGAGACAGTGGTGGTACCGCTGTCGCGGTGGATGATGATGAGCTGATCTCCGACGCCCATGTGTTGGCTCAACATACAGGGATCTTCCCCGCCCCTGAGGGTGGAGCAACCCTGTCAGCCCTCAAGAGACTGCGGCAGAGTGGCTGGGTCCGGGATGATGACCGTGTCGTGCTGTTCAACACCGGCTCTGGGTACAAGTATCTTGAGGCGATGGCGACAAATCTGCCCAAGGATTGTTGACGCTCTGTTGGGGTGGCTTATCTTTTTGGGTTGCCAAAANTGACGCACCCATAGCTCAATTGGATAGAGCACCTGACTACGGATCAGGAGGTTGGGGATTCGAATTCTCCTGGGTGCACCATTTATTTCACAACTTGTTGATTATTAACNAGTTGGTAGTGTTTNTCNGGTAATNTNCATTACNCAAAAATNCCCCNAATGAGCACAGAATCAGCTNCTCACTTGGGGTATTTTTATGGANATNNNNCGTTGTTATGACCTGTTTCTAACCGACAGAAAGATCAGTGGATGTAGTGAATCGACCCTCCGATTTTACGAATATGTCATCGGGAAGCTTCTTCGGTATATAAAAGAAAATAATTTTGATTTATCGGTAAAATCGACCCACCAGCACATCCTACCATTCTTTTCTCATCTTCAACAGCAGAATCTCTCA